>CANPWS010000059.1 GCA_947584955.1 uncultured Bacilli bacterium
AATGAAATATTTGACAAAAATAAACCTGATACATACTATAAGGAGGTATAGAATGAAGAAATTAAAAGTAATGATAGTCGTAGGAACAAGACCAGAAATAATAAGATTATCTGAAGTAATAAAAGCTTGTTGTAAATATTTTAATGTTGTTTTAGTACATACAGGTCAAAATTATGATTATACATTAAATGAATTATTTTTTGAAGAATTAGAATTAAAAAAACCAGATTATTTCTTAAATGCACCAGGAAAACATTTAGGAGAAACAATTGGAAATATCATTTCAAAATCATATGAAATAATAAAAAAAGAGATGCCAGATGCTTTTCTAGTGTTAGGAGATACTAATAGTTGTTTAGCCGCATACTCTGCCAAAAGATTAAAGGTGCCTATTTTTCATATGGAAGCAGGAAATAGATGCTTTGATTTTAATGTACCAGAAGAAATAAATAGAAGAGTAGTAGATCATTTAAGTGATATAAATTTAGCTTATACAGAAAATGCTAGAAGATATTTAATAAATGAAGGAATAAAAAATGATTTTTTATATGTAACAGGATCACCAATGAACGAAGTAATAACAAAAAATATGGATAAAATAAATTGTTCAAATATTTTAAAAGAATTAAATTTAACTGAAAAAAAATATTTCGTTGTAAGTGCTCATAGAGAAGAGAATATTGATAATGATGAAAACTTTTTAAAATTAGTTGAATCACTAAATACTGTTGCTGAAACTTACAAAATGCCAATTATATTTTCGACTCATCCAAGAACTAGAAAAAGAATTGAAGAGATGAATATAAAATTTAATAAATTAATAAAAAATTTAGAACCATTAGGATTATTTGAATATGTATGTCTTCAAAAAAATTCATATTGTACTTTATCTGATAGTGGAACAATACCAGAAGAAGCTTCAATATTAAACTTTCCAGCAGTATCAATTAGAACTAGTACAGAAAGACC
The DNA here is from genome assembly GCA_947584955.1 of uncultured Bacilli bacterium. Next base: position 970 of record CANPWS010000059.1, read on the forward strand.
AGAAGCATTAGATGCAGGAAGTATAATTTTAGGAGGAATAGATAAAGATAATATGTTAGAATCAATTGAAATAGCTGTAGATTCTAATGTTTCAGGAAGAGAAAATCCTGTTAAAGATTATACAAGTTTAAACGTATCCATGAAAGTAGTAAATATAATACAAAGTTACTACGATATTGTAAATAAAAGAACATGGAAAAAATAATAAACTATAAAATAAAGTAGTTATAAATATTTAATATATTAAGACAGATATCTTATTTTATAGATATTTGTTTTTTTAAATAATATTTTTAAATTATTGCTTTAATTTTATTTAAAAAGCTAAATTTAAGTGATATAATTTTAATAGTTAAGTTTATAAAAAATATAGAAAAGAAGTGAAGTAAATGAAGCATATTTTTGTAGTAGGAGCCCGTGGTTATCATGCTAAATATGGAGGATGGGAAACTTTTTTATCAAATTTAGTAGATAATTATAATGATAATAATGTAATATTTCATGTAAGTAGTTTAGCTATAGATGAATCAGAAAAAGAATACCAAGTAAATAATGTAATTGTTACACCTTTTTCTATAAAAAATAAAAAATCTGCGGCAATGTTACTATGTACAATAAAAGCATTTAATTATTATTTAAATTATATTAAAGAAAATAAAATAGAAAATGCTTATATATACATATTAGGTTTAAAATTAGCTAATAAATTAAAAATAGATAAGAAAAAAATACAAAAATTAAAAATAACAACCATAGTAAATCCAGATGGACTTGAACATGAAAGAGCAAAATGGAACAAATTAATAAAAAAATTTTTCTTATATAGTGAAAGATCAATGCTAAATAATTGTGATATAATAATATGTGATGCTAAAGGAATAAAAAACTATATTGATAATAAATATCCAAAATTAAAAAATAAAACAAAATATATTGCATATGGTGCTAAAAAAGTTAATATAGAAAATATAGATGAAAATAAAATATTAAAAAAATATGATTTAGAGAAAGATAATTATCTATTAATGGTAGGAAGGTTTGTACCAGAAAATAATTATGAAATGGTTATAAAAGCATTTTTAAATTCTAAAATAAACAAAAAATTAATTATTGTTTCCAATATATCATCAAGTAATTATTACAATGAATTAGTAGAAAAATTAAAGATAAAAGATAATAAAAATATAGTATTTATAGATGGTATATATAATCAAGAACAATTAGCAGTAATAAGAAAAAATGCCTATTTATATATACATGGCCATTCAGTCGGAGGAACTAATCCATCACTTCTTGAAGCTCTTTCTTTAACAAAATTAAACATTTTATATGATGTTTGTTTTAATAAAGATGTAGGAAAAGATGCATGTTTATATTTTAATAATGAAGAAGCATTAACAAATATACTTGATAATACAACAAAATATGATAGAATAAAATTAGGAAAAATGTGTAAAGAAATAATAAATAATAATTTTACATGGGAAATAATTATAGAAAAATATAAGCAAATCTTTAAGTAAGATATGAACAACATTAAAATTTTATTTTCTATACAAAATTAAAATAATATATAAAAAGAAAGCATTTAAATAAAACTTATAATAATATAATTATAAATGTTATTTAACTCTGAAGGGAGAATATAAAAATGAAAGAAGAATCTTTTATAAGAAAAATTTTTAACAAAGTTGAAAAAATAATTATATTAATAAAAAAGTCAATCTACTTTGCATGGCATAGACATCATTTTCTAATACCTCCTAGTGCAATGAAACGCTATATAAAATCATTTTTTGTTGTATTAAAAAGGGGAAATAGTTTTTCAAATCTTTATACTAGTCAAAAAGCTTATTTAAAATGGTTAGAAGAAAATAAAGAAGAAATAGAATATAAAAAATTTAAATATAATCCACTTATGTCATTTATAGTTCCTGTTTATAATGCACCAAAAAGTCTACTTACTGAATGTATAGATTCGTTACTTAGTCAAAGCTATGAGAACTTTGAAATATGTATTTGTGATGATAAATCTACAAATGAAGAAACTTTAAAAGTATTAAAAGAATATGAAAAAAATGATAAAATAAAAGTTGTATACAGAAAAGAAAATGGTATGATATCAAAAGCTAGTAATGATGCAGTAAAGATAGCTAAAGGTGAATTTATAGTTTTAGTAGATAATGATGATGTGATAGAAAAAGATGCTTTATATTATATTGTTGAAGCTTTGAATAAAGATAAAAAATTAGATTTAATTTATACTGATGAAGATAAATTAGATTATAATGGTAAAAGAATGGAACCACATTTTAAGCCTGATTATTCACCCGATACTTTCAAATGCTTAAATTATATCTGTCATCTTACAACAATTAGAAAGAAAGTTTTTGATAAAATTGGTGGCTTTAGAAGTGAGTATGATGGATCTCAAGATTATGATTTATTCTTAAGAGTTGAAGATGTAACAAATAATATTTATCATATACCTAAAATATTATATCATTGGAGACAAACTAAATCATCTACAGCAGGTTATTTAGGAAATAAATCATATTCTTATATTGCAGGAAAGAAAGCTTTAGAAGATACTTTTAAAAGAAGAGGTATAGAAGCAGAAGTTTATGATAATTCTAAAGTAACTGCCTATTTAGTACGATATCATCATAATAATCCTAAAGTATCTATAATAATACCAATTAAAGATAAGGCAGAAATAACAAAAGTATGTTTAGAATCATTATATAATAAGCAAAATTATAAAAATTTTGAAATAATTATAATAGATAATGGAAGCAAATTAAAAGAAACTACTGATATGCTTAAATATTATCAAGAAAAATATGATAATTTTATTGTTAAAAGATTAGAATGTGAATTTAATTATTCTTATTTAAATAATGAAGGGGTTAAAATAGCTAAAGGAGATTATTTATTATTTTTAAATAATGATACAGAGGTTTTAAATAAAGATTTTATATCAGAAATGGTCGGATATGCTAGTCAAGAGCATGTTGGATGTGTTGGAATAAAACTTCTTTATAAAGATAAAAAAGTACAGCATGCAGGAGTTGTACTTGGTTATGGTGGAGTAGCAGGACATATATATGTACCATATAGTAATCAAGATGTTGGACTATTTGGAAGGCTTGTTATGCCATATAATTATTCTGCAGTTACTGCAGCATGTATGATGATTAAAAAAAGTAAATTCAAAGAAACAAAAGGTTTTGATGAAAAATTAAAAGTAGCATTAAATGATGTCGATTTATGCTTACAAGTATTAGAAAAAGGATATTATAATGTATGCTTATCAAATATTGAGATGTATCATTATGAATCACGTTCAAGAGGATATGAAGTAACTAAAGAAAAACAAGAGAGATTTACTAAAGAAATAGATTATATGAAAAATAAATGGAAAGATAAAATTTTAGATGATAAATATTTTAGTAAAAATAATTTTTAATATAATTTTTGAAAGGAAGTAAATAATTGTGAGTTCTAAAAGTTTAAAATTAAATAAAAATCATAAAAAAGGTAAGAAAAAATTAATAATATTAATAGGTGTAATAATATTAATTTTATTACTTTTAACATTAGGCTTTATTATGTATCGTGATAAACAAGAAAAAATTAAATTAGAAGAAAAATTAAAAGAAGAAAAATACTTACAAACAGTAAAAGATAATTATAATACATACATGGTAGTTAATAAAGAAGCAACTTTATATAATAAAAAATATGAAGAAGCAGGAAAAGTAAGTAAAGGGGTAGAATTAACTTTAGACGCGTCCGAAGATTATTATAAAGATGGTTATTATAAACTTAAAAATTATGATTTATATTTAAAATATGATACATTAGATAAATCAGAAGAGAAAGTATATGATACAAGATATAAAAATTATATAGAATTTAATAAAAATATTGTAACTGATAATAATACAAAACTTTACATTGATGAAAATACTTATTATATAATAAACGATAATTTAGAATTACCTGTTATAATTGATGAAGATGATAAGTATTATGTATCTTTTGATGATAAATTAGTATATGTTTTAAAAGATGAGGCAACAGTAAAAGAAAGCGATAGTGTAAAAGAAATTGCCACAGAAATAGCAGTATTAAATTATCATTTCGTTATAAACTTAGAAGCAGGTGAAGGACCACTTTGTGAGCCTTCTTCAATATGTCATACTGATTCGCAATTTGATTCACATGTAAAATACATGACTGAAAATAATTTCTATACTATAACAATGAAAGAACTAGAAATGTTTATTGATGGTAAGATAAATTTACCTAAAAAATCAGTAGCAATTACTATAGACGATGGATGGTTTGTAGCAAGATCAAAAGCAATATTAGAAAAATATAATGCTATGGGTACTTTATTTTTAATAGGTTCTTTAGCACCAGTTAGTGATTATCTTTCTCCTAATTTAGAAGTACATTCTCATACATGGAATTTACATTTCGTAAGTAATTGTAGTGAAGGTCGTTCTCCACTTTTGTGTTATGATAAAAATAAAATAGTAGAAGATTTAAAACAAAGTAGAGAAAGCTTAAATAATACTCCATATTTTTGTTATCCGTTTTATGATTACAATAATAATGCCATAGAAGCACTTAAAGAAGCAGGATTTACAATGGCTTTAGCAGGAGGAAATCAAAAAGTAAAAAAAGGAGTAGATAAATATAAAGTACCTAGATATGTTGTATATAATACAACTACAGTAAAAGAAATAGAAAATATGATTAATTAAAAAATAAGCATGTAGTATGGTGGTGATTTAATGCTTAATATATATCAATTTAATAATGTAATTTATAATGGTAATATAAATAGAGATTTTTATTTATTTGTTCTTAAAGATAATTTTCTTTTAATAAGATATTTATTTTATAATATATATAATTATATATTATCAAAACTATTTAAGAAATATAAAAATAGATATGAAAAAAATAGATATAAATATTTTAAAGATATCCCTGATTTAGAAGAGACAATTATTAGATTTTATGAAAGAAATAAATATAATTCTTTACCAAATAAAGCAAATGTTGTAATAGATAGAGTTCCTAGTATATTAATAGAAAAAAAGATAGCTGATAAAATAATTTCTTATGAATTAAATAGTGATTGTGAAGTAGAATTAACTGCATATGAAAAAGCTGTGAAAAAAGAAACAAAGGCTACAAATCTTTATATAAGAAAAAAAGATGAACTAAAAAATATTGATGCAAAAAAAGTCTTTATAGTTAAAAATAATAAATTTAAATATTTAGAACAAAATAGATAATATCAAGATTATTTGCTTAAATATGAAATTTATTATATAATAATAGACTCGTGAGGTGTAATATGAGTATAAATAGAATATTATTAATAGTAGGAGTTACATTTCTTTTTACAGCTATATTTATTCCAATAGTAGCGCGTATTGCTAATTATTTAGGAGTATTAGATATTCCTAATGAAAGAAAAGTTCATAAAAAGCCAATTCCTAGATTAGGTGGTGTAGGAATATATGCAGGTTTTTTACTTGGTTATATGCTTTTTAGTGAACAATCATTACAGATGAATGCTATTTTAATAGGTAGTATTATTATCGTAATAACGGGAATATTTGATGATTTTAAGCCTATACCAGCAAAATATAAATTTTTAGGACAGTTAGCAGGTGCAGCAGTAATTCCATTATATGGAGGAATAGTATTAAAAGATATATCAGCTTTTGGTATATATATAGATTTTGGAATTTTTGCTTATCCTGTAACTATAATATTTATTGTAGGAATAATTAATTGTATAAATTTAATAGATGGATTAGATGGATTATCCGCAGGAATTTCCTCTATATATTTTATTACAATTGGAGTAATAGCAATATTACTTCATAATTCATCAGGTTTAGATGTAGTTTTAACCTTTATTATGTTAGGTAGTACTTTAGGATACTTACTACATAATTTTCATCCCGCTAAAATATTTATGGGTGATTCTGGGAGTATGTTTTTAGGTTATATAATTGCTGTAATAGCATTATTAGGTTTTAAAAACGTAACGTTAACTTCATTTGTTGTACCAATATTATTATTAGCAATACCAATTTTAGATACATTATTTGCAATAATAAGAAGAACAATACATCATCAAAAAATAATAACGCCAGATAAATCTCACTTACATCATCAATTATTAAATTTAAAATTTTCAGAAAGAAAAACAGTTATTATTATTTATTTAGTAGATATACTATTTGCGTTTGCATCAGTAATATATGCACTTGGTTATAAAATGCTTGGTACTAATCTTTATGGAATAATTATATATATTATTTTATTTATATTAACTATAACATTAATCTTTAAAACAGATATTATATGGGATCGAAAAAGTAAAAAGAATAAATAATAGCTAAGTTTTATAAAATAAAATTTAACGTATATTTTGGAAGTACTATACTTTGTATGGTATTTTCTTTTCTAAATATATTTGTTATTATCATTATTTTAGATTTCATATTATTTTGAAAAAAATTAGACTATAAAATTGTAGTCTAATTTTTTAGCTATGTCTCCATAATCTTGAAAAATCTTTTATTAAATTTAATTTAGCATTGCATTTTTAATTTTAAATATTTCGTCTTTGCTCTTACCAGTTATTTTGCTAATTGTTTTTAAGGAAATATTTGCTTTTAGCATTCCCTCAATAGTTGTCATTAAGCCTTCGTTATATCCTTCATTATATCCGAATTTTTGTCCTTCACTATATCCAAACTTTTGTCCTTCACTATATCCTAAACTATGTCCCTCATTATATCCAGAATCATGACCTTCTTTCTT
>CANPWS010000060.1 GCA_947584955.1 uncultured Bacilli bacterium
AGGCTACAAAAGAGTATAAAGAAAGTATTTAAAAAATCGAATATTCATTTATATTTTTATATTATATTAATTTAATTTTTTTATAAACTGTAAAAAAAGTGTCTAGTCTAATCATTAAACCGTTTAATTGATATTATGATAAGAAGGTAAATATTTGTTGGATTTATCCTTAAGTGAATCCTCATTGAATTTTCTATTCCTATAAGAAACCGAGAGTTTACTAATGTAATATTTTCTGTATCATATTTTAAAAGTTTTTTAAGTTAAAACAGCAAAAAAATCTAGTATTAAGATTGTGAGGCAAAAGTCATAAAAATCGTTTATAATAAACATGAGATTCATTCTATTCGAGTAATTTGTTTTGTACATCTCATATTACAAACGTTTTAATATATAAAGTTGTTTTACATCAATTGTAACACAATACGATTTTAAAAAAATAATAAAATTTATTATTTACAACAAAAATTTAATATGTTACAATTTAATTAGGGTAAAGAAAGTATTTACTCAAAAGTTAAATATTTTTAAAAAATATTAATTTAAGAGAAGGAGGAAATGAGATGGCATTAGGAAACTCAGCAATAGAAGATGCGAGGGCAACTATGGGGCATATTGTTCAAGCAAATCAGGCAATTCAACAAGGTTCAGATACTTTTAAAAGTGTAATGAGTAATGGAGATTTTACTAAATTTGCTGGAGATACTTCGTTTGGTAGTGAAACACAAGAAAAATTAACTAAGGCTTTACAGGGTATTAGTAAGTTTGGTTCTAGTGTAGAAAGTTTAAATCAGAGAACAAATGCTTTTTTGGAACAACAACAACAATTAAATAATTCAAGATATTAATAAAGAAAGGATGTGTAATTAATGGCAACATTTAGTTCATTAGAAATAAAAAATCAAGCTGGAAGAGTAGCAACAGAAACTTTGGTAATGAATAGTGAATGCGGAAATGCTTCTTCGAATTGTGCTACTATGGCTGCATTGATAAGAAGTGCTGGAGATGATTCTTCTGCTACATTAGCAAGTGATTGGGATTCGCTTTCAAATGCATTTAAACAATGTGGTAAGGTAATAAATGATTGCGGAAATAAAATGAAGTCTGCATTAAATAAATATGCATCAGAGACTCAATCTAATGAAACAACAACAGCAAGTGAAACTGCTCAAGTTTCAGACGAATTTAATGAGTTAGCTTCATATTTTGATTAATAATTTTTAAGGTAGATTTTAATAGTAGTTAAGGTTGGAATAATTTTGTATTAATTGTAAATTTATTATTAATTTAAAATTAAGTGTAACAAGAAAAAAATCTATAATTCAAAATTAAGTTTTAAAATGCAAAATAAATAGATGTGTGTCAGCATCTATTTATTTTGACATAATTTATAAAATGTGTTAAAATATAACTACTTTTTTGAGGGGGGAAAATAAAGTGAAACATTTTAAAACAGGAATTTCAGCTGCATTAATAACTACATTGATGTTATGTGGCGTGCCAAAATATAATTTTAAACAAAATTATAAAAAGATTGTTAGTTATAATAGGTATACTTATTCTGAAGATTTAGATATTTATTATGATTTTTTAGATGAATATGCAAATTATATCAAAGGACTTAATTTAAGTGACATTGAAATTATATTTAAATTAATGAGTGATATTTGGTATGAAATTGATGGTTATGGTAAACCATCAGAAACAGTTATTGGCATCTATAATTTATCTTTTATGAAAGAAGGAGTAGGTGTATGCACTAGTTTTTCTGATGAATTAGCAAATAGATTAAATAAAATAAACTGGAGATATAATGCAAGGAATATAATATTAGATAATATTGAGGGAAATAAAGATATAACTATTGAAAAGGTAGATATTGATCGTCCATATATAGAAACTCAAAATAATAGTGACATACCTACTTTAGAAGATAGTAAGCATGTAGCAACAGCGGTAGATTTACCTGATAAAAATGTAACTTTAGTAATTGATGCTACCAATTTAATGATTGGTGTATTAAAAAATGGAAAAGTTTATATGTTTAATACTTCTGGATATTTTTTTGACTATGATTTAGAAAAAAATTATAAATGTACAGATTCAAATTTATTTGAAGTATTAAGTTGTTATTTTCAATCATTTACTTGTAGTGAAGATGATATTAGTGATTTAGAAGAAGTTTATGGAGTAGATTGTCAAAAAGAGGCTACTGAATCAATTGAAAGCATACCAAGATTTCCAAAAAAATTATCAAAAATTTTAAAATAATAAATATTATTCTATATTGTATTTTTAAAATTTTAAAAATAAACTATTTTTCTTAAAAGTCCTATTGAAAATAGTTTTTTTTTATATTAAAATATTAATAGAATAGAGTGGTTATATGAAAAATAAAATTAACGTTGATATTTTAGTTCCTAATATAAATCAAACATATAATTTATTTATACCTGTTAATAAGACAGTTGGTGAAGTAGTTAAATTAATAAATAAGGCTATTAATGATTTAACAGAAGGTGAATTTCCAATAAAAAATGATTTAACTTTATTAGATATAAATACTTGCACAATATATAATTTTGATTACAGTGTAAAGGATAATAAAATAAAAAATGGAACAAGATTAGTTCTAATATAAAAAGGGTGTATATTAAATGAAAATAATTTTACAAGAAAAAGATAAATTACGCAGTTTTAATTTAACAAAAGAAGTAATAGGGAATTTTTGGATTAGTGATTCTAATAAAAATAATATTGTTAATATAGAGGCTGATGATGGAAAATGGATATTAAAGAGTAATATTGACTATAAAATTTTAAAAGATGTTAATTATAAAGAAAAAGAATTATTGACTAATATTAATCAATTAGAGTCCATTGAACTTATAGAATACCTATCTTTTTATATAATTGAATTATTAACCAATAAAATATACAAGATTTATTGTATGCCATTTTACGATAATTCTTTAATTCAGTTAGTTATAGATAGAAAAAATACAAAAAATATAGTTATTGGAAATAATAAAAGTGCTACAATTAATTGTTCTAAAGAATATTTCTCAAAAGAACAAATTGTGATAGATTTTCAAGAAACATATTGCACAATAAAAAACAATAATTTAGAAATTCCTATGTTTATAAATAATATTATTGAAACTGAAAAGATATTATCTAACGGAGATATGGTTTTTATTGATGGAATAATTATTTATATAATAGGTAATCTTTTATTAATAAATAATCCTAATAATTGTCTTTTTTACGATTCATTAAAACTTGCTAAAAGAATACTTCCTCAAAATAAAGATATTGATTATCAAAGTGAGTCAGAAGTTTTTGTTGAAGCTTTTAGTAAAAGTGAGTATTTTCAAAGGCCTCCAAGATTCAAAAGAATGATAGAAAAAAAATCTTTTGATGTTGATCCACCAACTCAATCTGAAAAAGAGGAAGAAATGCCAATAATATATACTATTGGGCCAATGATGTTAATGGGAGTGACATCATTGATAAGTGGATTAGAAGCTATTATGAATGTTGTAGAAGGTAAAAGTAGTTTTAAAGAAAATATGGCGCCTATAATAACTTGTATAGCAATGTTAGGTAGTATGGTACTTTTTCCATTTTTACAGTTAATGTACAAAAAATTTGCAGACATAAGAAAAGAAAGAAAGCGTAGAAAAAAATATAAAAAGTACGTAAATAAGAAAAAAGAGGAGATACTTCAAGAAATAGAAATACAAAGACAAATTTTGATTGAAAATAATTTACCATTAGATGAGACTGCTAGAATAATATTAAATAAAGGTAGACTTATTAGGAATAGGAAAATTGAAGATCCAGATTTTTTAAGTGTAAGATTAGGCATAGGTACTGTAAAACCCGAAATTGAGATTAAATTGCCCGAGGAACATTTTACTATGGATGAAGATAATTTAAGGGATGTTTACCAGGCTATGTTTGATGATATAAAAAATATTGAGAATGTACCTGTTACGGTAAACTTAATTAATAATAAAATTACGGGTATTGTTGGTGAATATAATTATGTAAAAAACTTTATAGATGGCTTTATGTTACAAATTTTGGCATATCATAGTTATGATATGTTAAAAATCGCAGTAATATCAAGTAATGAGAAAAAAAATACTTGGGAAAAATATAGAAATATACCTCATTTTTGGAATAATGAAAAATCTTTTAGATTTATGGGTATAAATGCTGATGATGTAAATAGTGTATCTAATACATTAGTGCAAATATTAAATGAAAGATATAATAATGACGAAGATGAAGACAAAGATAAAGATAAAGATAATCAACAAAATGCTGAAAAATACAAAAATTATAAAGAATATTATCTAATAATATCTGATGAAGTAGATTATTTAAAAAATACTACAATATTTAATGAATTAATTAATAAAAAGACTAATTATGGGTTTAGTATGGTAATAATTACTGATAAAGTGGATGAATTACCCAATGAGTGTACGAATTTTATAAATATAGCTCCAAATAATAGTGGATTATTTGAAAATGAATTATTATCAACTAATCAAATTTATTTTGAACCGGATATTCCGAATTTTAATTTGAATCCTTGTTATATTAGTCTATGTAATATTCCAATTGATGTTTCAGAAGGAAAATTTGAATTACCAAAACAATATAGTTTTTTAGAAATGTATAATGTTGGAAGTGTAAAGCAATTGAATATTCGAAACAAATGGAAAAATAATAATCCAATTCAAAGTTTAGCAGCACCGGTTGGAATTAATGAACGTGGAGAATTATTCAAGATTGATTTACATGAAAAATATCATGGACCACATGGTTTAGTAGCTGGTATGACAGGTTCAGGTAAATCAGAGTGGATTATAACTTATGTACTTTCAATGTGTATAAATTATCATCCTGATGAAGTACAATTTGTACTTATAGATTATAAAGGTGGAGGGTTAGCAGGAACTTTTGAAAATAAGGAAACAGGTTTTGCTATTCCACATTTGGCAGGGACTATTACCAATTTAGATGTTGCTGAGATAAATAGAAGTTTAGCAAGTATAAATAGTGAATTGAAAAGAAGACAAGCATTATTTAATAGTGCAAGAGATAAATTAGGTGAGAGTAGTGTAGATATATACAAATACCAGCGTTGGTATAGGGAAGGTAAAATAGATGAGCCAATAAGTCACTTATTTCTTATTAGTGATGAATTTGCCGAATTAAAAGCACAGCAACCTGAGTTTATGGATGAGCTTATTTCTACTGCTCGTATAGGGCGTAGTCTTGGGGTGCATTTAATATTGGCTACACAAAAACCTAGTGGAGTTGTTAATGAGCAAATTTGGTCAAACTCAAAGTTTAGGGTTTGTTTAAAGGTTCAGGAACCGGCGGATAGTAAAGAAATGATTTTAGTTCCAGATGCTGCATACTTAAAGGAAGTTGGTAGATTCTATTTGCAAGTTGGTTATAATGAGTTCTTTGCAAAAGGGCAATCAGCTTATGCGGGTGTTCCATATTATGAAAGTGATAGGCATAAAAAGGCTGTTGATACTGAAATTGAATTTGTAAATAATATAGGTGATATATTTAAACAAATAAATACTGAAAAGAAAATTGTATCATCAGTTTATAAAGGAGAAGAACTACCAAATATATTAAAGGAGATTGTTGAAGTTGGAAAGCAGTGTGAGCTGCATGTAAAAAAATTATGGTTAGATGCAATACCTGCTGAAATATTTGTTGATGACTTGTTGAAAAAATACCAATACAAAAAGGAAAATTATGTATTAAATCCTATAATAGGAGAATATGATGCTCCACAAAATCAAAAGCAAAATCTTTTAACTCTACCTTTAGATTTAGGAAATACAATAATTTATGGATTAGCAGGTAGTGGTAAAGAAAATTTATTACAAACAATGATTTATTCCTTAGAATTATTTCATTTTTCAAAAGAAGTAAATATATATATTATTGATTGTGGAGCAGAGTTATTAAATTGTTTTAGAAATTCACCAATAGTTGGTGATATAATGAATGCAACAGAGGAAGAAAAAATTAAAAATTGTTTTAAATTTTTAAACACAGAATATGAAAGAAGAAAAAAATTATTTCAAGATTACAATGGTAGTTATGAATATTTTATAAAAAATAGTCAACAGTCGCTGCCTAATATTTTAGTAATTCTTAATAATTATGATAATTTTAATGAAGTGTATGATGAAAAATATGGTGAAACTTTAGTAAAATTAACTAGAGAAACAGAAAAATTTGGAATTAAATTTATAATGACTGCGTTGTCATCTAATAGTGTGAGATTTAAATTATCTCAAAATTTTAGACAAAGTATTTGTCTACAAATGAAAGAAACATTTGACTATTATACGATTTTAGGTAATACTTGCAAAGTTGTTCCTTCTGCTATAAAAGGTAGAGGAGTAGTTAAAATAAATAAAAATTTTTACGAATTTCAAACAGCATATCCAAAGAAAGTAGAAGATACTAATGAGTATTTAGTGTCTTTATCAAAATCATTATTAGAAAAATATAAAGAAAAAGCTCAACCTATCAAAATATTACCATCTATAATAAATTATAATTATATGTTAGATAAATATAATGATGAATTTTCTATACCAATTGGTATGTATGTTGAATCTTTAGATATATTTTATTATAATTTTTTCAAAAATAAATTAAATATTGTTATGTCTGATTATTCCGATACATTGTATGATTTTAATAAATCATGCCTTAGTTTAGTAGAAAATTCCAAATTTAAATATAATATAATAGTTTTTGATGGTTTAAAAGAGTATGAATATATAAAAGAAGATAAAAAGATTTTATATATAAATGATAATTTTAAAGCTTCTATTGAGCAAATTATCGAAAAAATAAAAGATATGGACAAAAGTAGTATATTATATTTTATAGGATTGCAAAATATAATTCAATCTGATATGGATATTGGTGAAACATTAAATAAAAATACTAATTCTGTTTTTGCAAAAGATAATGTTAGTGTGATTATAAGTGATACAGTAAGTGGTGTAGGAACTTATAAGAGTGATATGTGGTATACTACTGTTAATCCTAATGAAGCTATATATATAGGAGATAAAGTTGCAGACCAATATGTTTTTGCTGTTAAAAATGTAAAAAATAGCAAAAATATAAAACAAGGCTATTTTATAAAAAAAGGGTATGCTGCAGAAGTTAAATTAATTAGTAGTGATAATAATGAATAAAAAATATTATCATTATAGTGTAATATATTTATAAAAAATATCTTTAATTGGAAGATATTTTTTCTTTTTTTAAATCTTAAAATATAATATAATAACTATAGGTGGTATTAATGAAAAAGATAATTCTCGTAGATGGTAATAACTTAATGTTTAGAAGTTATTATGCTACTGCATATAGTGGAAATTTAATGAGAAATAGTAAGGGCTTTTTTACAAATGCATTATATGGATTTGTTTCTATGATGAATAAAATTATAGAAGAAGAGAAGCCAGAATATGTGGCTGTTGCATTTGATATTGGTAAGAATTTTAGAAAAGATTTATATAAAGAGTATAAAGATGGTAGAAATGCAACTCCAGATGAGTTAAAAATGCAAATGCCTGTTGCTCGTAAAATATTAACTGCTATGGGTATTAAATATTATGAAATGGAAAATTATGAAGCAGATGATATAATAGGTACTTTATCTAAAAGAGCTTTAGATGACCCTGAATTTGATGCTTTGATAGTATCTAGTGATAAAGATTTATTACAACTTATAAATGAACAAGTAGAAGTTAAGTTATT
>CANPWS010000061.1 GCA_947584955.1 uncultured Bacilli bacterium
TATGTTTTAAATTTGTAATTATTTATAAAAACATTATACTAGGCATAAAAAAAGCATTAACGACAATTTTAATGCTCTTCCTAGTTTTTTAGAATAAATTATAAACCATTGTCAGTATTATAATTCCTTATCTTTTCACGAGTGACTTTCTCGGATATACGTATACAGTCGATAGTAGATAAGACCATATCTGGCATCCTAAGCATATTTAAATGCTCTAGTAAGAACAACTACCCTAATATAGATAAACTATTTAGGGAAACAATAACCAATAGTATAAATTACTTTATTCTATTTAAGAATTTCTTCCTAAATTTTTATTCCTAATTTTTTAACTACTAATTATTAATTAGTTATTCTCTATTTATCTATCAACCATTTATATTATATCATTTTTAAATCTAAAGTCAATACTTTTTTAAATTTTTTTCGACAATTTAATAATTCTTTTTAAAATAACGGTTTTTATTTTCTGTAACTGGAGAATAAGTTAAACGATGTTCTTCTATTATTCCGTATTTTTTAATAGCTTCTATATGTTTTTTAGTTCCATAACCTTTATTATGAGCAAAATCATACATTGGATATTCTTTATCTAATAAATACATATCACTATCTCTTGTTACTTTGGCTATTACTGAAGCTGCTGCAATAGTAATACTTTTTGCATCACCTTTTATTATGCTAGTTGTTGGAACATCTATATCAAGTGGCATTGCATCAATTAATACATGTTCTAATTTTATTTGCTTTTTTACTTCATTTATAGCATATATCATAGCTTTCTGTGTAGCCTTATATATATTTATTTTATCTATTTCTTTTGCACTTACTTTTCCTATACCTATTGCTAATGCTTTTTCAGAAATTATCTTATAAAATTCATTTCTTTTTTTTTCAGATAATTTTTTTGAATCAGTTAATCCTTCAAGTACAAAATTTTCAGGAAGAACAACACACGCCGCTACTACATCACCTACTAAAGGTCCTCGTCCAACTTCATCTACTCCACCAATAATATTTACCCCTTTTTCTCTAAGTTCATTTTCATATTTATATAAATCAATCATAAGTATACCATCTTTTCTAAGAAAAAACCACCATAGTTTTAAGGTAGTTTTGTTTCTTTATTATTCATTATTTTCTATTTCTTCTATTATTCTAGATGAAATTTTATCTAATTCTAAACATACTTTACTTTTTTCATCTTCATTAACATTTTTATAACAAAAGGCTACTTTTAACATTGGAATTATTTCTTCATTTTTAAAATTTCCATTGTATAAATTTATCATATTATAATTTATTCTAAACTTACTAACTTTAACATTTGCTATATAATAATATTTATCATCTGATGGAAATATTTTTTCAAAAAAGTTTATTAATTTTTTAGATGTTTCCTTTTGATTTTCTGTTTGTTCCTCACGTTTATCAAAATTTTCTATTTTATTTATATATTTAGTTTCATCTTCATTTTCACTAATTAATTCTAAATATATATCTAATTGTTTTTGTTTTCCCTCATATCCTAATTTACTTAGCATATCAAATGCATCTTTTGGACAAATTTCAAAAAAAGCATTAGGATTACTAATTTTAACAAGAATATCATTTAACTCTAATAATTCATTATCTAATTTACTTATACTATCATAAAGTTTTTGTTTATCTTCTTGAGCTGTTTGTATTTTATTATTTACTTTTTTTCTTAATTCCTCAATCATACTTTTTCCTTCCTACTCTTTTATGTATATAAGTATAACAATATTTTATTTAAAAGTCAAATACCGAAAATCATTTAAAAATTTAAATAAACCAAATAAAATATTTATTTACAATCTATTTATTAATTTTTCTATTTTTTATACTTTTACTTTTTCACAAGGAATTTCTTGTTTTAAAAGATCATTATATATTTCAATATAATTATCAACAGGAACAATCTCCAACTTATCTAAAATTTCTTTATCTACTTCTTCTAAATCTTTTAAATTAGCTTTAGGTATATATACTTTTGTAACATTATTAATTGAAGCAGCAATTAATTTTTCTTTTAATCCTCCAATAGGTAAAATATCTCCTCTTAATGTTACTTCACCAGTCATACTAACACTATTTGGAACAATAATATTTGAAAGTGTACTTATTAACGAAGTAATGATAGTTACTCCTGCTGATGGTCCATCCTTAGGAATTGCTCCTGATTCAAAGTGAATATGAAAATTATTATTAAATTTTTTAAAATCAATATTAAATAATTCATAATTACTTTTTATGTAAGATAAAGCAACACTTACACTTTCTTTCATAATTTCTCCTAAACATCCAGTTACAATAACATCTTTTCCACCTTTAAAATAAACAGAACTTACTTTAAGTGTTTCTCCACCATAAGCAGTATAAGCTAAAGCATTTACAACTCCATAAGAACTATTTTTCAAATTTTCATTTGTGGTATATTTTTCTATTCCTAAATATTTTGATAAATCTTTATCTTCTATTATAAATTTATCTTTTCTACCTTTTAGATTTTCTACTACTACTTTTCTAAAAATAGTAGCAAGTAATCTATTTAATTCTCTTGCACCAGATTCTTTAGTATAATTTAAAATTATTTTTCTTATTGCACTATCTTTTATTTCAATGTTATAAATATTATGAGATTTTAATAATGAAGGTATTAAATATCTTTTAGCTATTCTTTCTTTTTCGATAATTGTATAACTAGATAAATTAATTATTTCTAATCTATCACGTAATGCTTCTGGTACTGCTACAGCATTATTTGCAGTTAAAATAAACATAACATTGGATAAATCATATTCTTCTTCAATATAATTATCGACAAACATACTATTTTGCTCTTTATCTAAAATATCAAGAAGACATGATGCAGGATCACTTTTATAACTTTTAGTTAATTTGTCTATTTCATCTATTAAAATTAATGGATTATTACTACCAGCTTTTTTCATAGCTTGTATTATTTTTCCTGGTGATGATCCTATATAAGTTCGGCGATGTCCAACTATTTCAGCTTCATCGCTTATTCCTCCAACACTTATTTTTACAAATTTTTTATTTAATGCTTTAGCAATGGATTTAGCAAGTGATGTTTTTCCTACTCCAGGAGGACCAACAAAACAAAGAATTGGACTAAGTTTATTTTTAGTATTTTTACTTACTGCAATATACTCTAACACTCTTGTTTTAACATTTTCTAAGCCATAATGAGAATTATTTAATGATGCTTCTATTTTATCTAAATTATAATTATCTTTAGTACTTTTATACCAGGGAAGATTTATAAGCCAGTCTATATAATTTCTAACTACTGTTACTTCGGGAGAACTAATTGGTGTAATTTCATATCTTTTTAATTCTTCTTCTAATCTTTTTCTAATATTATCTGGTATAACCATATTATCTATTTTTTCTCTTAACTTAGAAATATCATCTTCTTTTAAATCATTTTCTCCAAGTTCTTCTTTTAATAATCTAATTTTTTCTTTTAGTATATATTCTTTTTGACCATTTTCTAATCTGACTTTTAATTCATCTTCTAAAACATTTTCTAATTTAATAGTCTCTATTTCTTTATTTAAATTTTCTATAATTAATCTTATTCTATCCATCGGATTTATTATAGATATGTATTTTAATTTATCAAGATATTCAAATGGTAATTCATTTACTATTATATCAGATATTCTACTAATACTACTAACTCCTTCGACTCTTCCCATTACATTATTACTCATATAGCTAGATAAATTAATATATGTTTCTAAATTTCTAAACAAAATTCTTTTTAATGCTGTTGCTTCTGCACTATTATAGTCAAATTCTTTAGTAGGTATAACAAAAGCTTCTAAATTACCAAGATCACTTTCTAAATAATTCAATATTTCTACTCTATCTATACCTACAATAACAACCCTAATTGTTCCATTAGATAATTCAATTTTTGATTTTATTTTTCCTAATATTCCTACTTTTGGTAATTCTCTAATACTAGGATTTATTTCTAATGGATCTTGTAAATTAATAAGTAATAAATGAGAATCATGAGAAGCTTCTGATAGATTTAAAACTAATTTATCTTTATCGTTATCAAACTCTAATTTAAGTTCATTATAAGGTAAAAGTACCTGTTCTTTCAAAAAAATTATTGGCAAATTAGTTTCTACCATGCTTCTCAACCTCCAGTAAATAGTTAGTTAATTTAAATAATTTAAATCAAACTTCTGGTTACTTATTCTAGCATAAAATTTATATATATCAAGTTATTTTGACAATTTTTTTAAATTTTTTTATATCCTTTTTTTACCAAAAAAAATTAAATAATTTTTCTTTTAAAATAGTATTTACAATTAAAAAAAAGAGTGATAAAATATCTAACAAATTATTTATATAGAATATAACAAAATGGTTAAATTTTTTAATAAAATTATTTTATAAATTGAAATTATAAATAGAAAATAGTACACAATTACTATTTGTTTCATAAAATATTATATCATTTTTTATCTAATAAAAAAAACTAGATACACAATCTAGTAATAATCATTATTGGTAGCGAGAGAGGGGGTCGAACCCACGACCTATCGGGTATGAACCGATTGCTCTAGCCAACTGAGCTATCTCGCCATAAAAAGTAAGCAATATAATAATATCATATTTATTTAAGTTTGACAATAGTGTTTTTTTATTTTTTTTATTTTTATGACTGAATAATAATGAATTTATTTATCAATGACCATTTAAATAATTAATTTATAATTTTAGTAAACTAAATAATTACAATTAATATCTTACACAGATTTGACTATTTTTGAAGATGTTAAATTATAAATAAAAAAAGAAATTTTTTCTTTTTTTATTTATTAATCTATTGAAATAATTTCATAATCACTTGTTCCTACGCCAAGTTTTTCTGCTTCTTCAACGGTATGAATTGCATTTCTTTCTATCATTCTATTTACTAAAGATTCTTTTCCTAAATCTAAAGAATTTAATATTTGGTCATAGCAACATTGATCAAGGGCAACGGGATCTAAACTAGCAAATATACCTATATCTGCTAATTCTGGTTTATGAGGATTAGAATCACAATCACAATCAATTGATAAATTATTACATACATTTATAAAAGCCATATTGTCTTTTCCAAAATATTCAATAACTGATTTATCTGCTTCAGCCATGCTTTCTAAAAAACCATCTTGATCATCAATATGATGCCACATTTCATCTGGATCTTTTGTTATTCCTGCAGAATGTATCCAAGCTTTTCCAGACTTTGATGCAACGCCAATACTCATATTTTTTAAAGCACCACCAAAACCACCTAGTGCGTGTCCTTTAAAATGTGATAATATAAGCATTGAATTGTAATTAGTTATATGACTTCCTACATAATTATGTCCTGCTAAATGTTTACCTCCATCAAATTTTAACACCATTTCTTTTTCTTCATCCATTATATCACATGGGGCAATATCAATAAATCCATGTTCTTTTATTGCTTTCCAATGACTTTCTACATCAAATCTTTTTCCACGATATGCAGTTAAGCATTCTACTATTGTACCATTTAATTTATTTACTAATCCTTCAATTAAATTTGGTGAAAGGTAGTAATTCCCTCCAGGTTCTCCTGTCGATATTTTTATTGCTACTTTACCAGATAAATTTATTCCTAATGCTTCATATATTTTAATTAATCCTTCACTTGTAATTTCCTTTGTAAAAAATACTTTAGCTTTTTCCATTATTATTCCTTTCTCATATATTAAAATATGCTAATTTGATACTTTATATGTACTATATGCCATATTTGGGAAATTTTCCTCAAATAATAATTTACTAATGTCTTTTTTGCTATATTTTGAATATAAATTTCCTTGATTTATATATAAATAAATATATTCATCAAAATTTTCTATTAATTTATAAACATAATCTGCTTTTTTAGATTGTAGTTGTTCTTTTGTCAATTTATTAGAAAAATATTTATCATAATCAGATAATATATTATCAAATATACTAGATGCTATTTCGTTTTTAGTTACATTATATTTAGATAAAATATTATCATTTGTAACTATAGCATTATTTTTTAAATTTATAAATGTATTTGTAATATATGTTTCTGTTCCACGATAATCTAAATTATCTTCTATTAAATAAATTACTGATAATATATCATCTTTTATATCTGCTAATACTAAAGTTGAAATAGTACTATTTAAAATATAATTATTTATATTATTTGTTTTTTTATAATTTTCTATATATTCTTTATTTGATATTAAATTTTGGTTTACAGTATTAATAAATTCATCTTGCTTGTTATAAAAATCATTAGTAAGTATTTCTGAAACATTTAAAAATCTTACTCGTTTTATTTTAGCTTCTTTATAAACATTTAAATAATTAGAAGTATTAACATCACTTACTTGAATATAATTACTTACTGCTACTACTTCATTTTTTACGTTATCTTTATCTTTATTTTTATTAGTTTTACCTATAATAACAAATACAACAATTAAAATTATAACTACTAATAATATAATTATTAATATTTTGTTTAGACCTTTCTTTTTAGGAGGTAATGCTTTTTCATCTTTTACATTTTGAGTTGGCAGATTATTTTGAACATTGTTATTTACCTGAGTCTGTGGCTCATTTACTGCACTTGCCGTTGGTACAGTATTATTAGCTACTTCGGTAGGTTGTACTTGCACATTACTTTGAACATCATTAGTTACTGGAGCTTGTGGCTCATTTACTGCACTTGCCATTGGTACAGTATTATTAGCTACTTCGGTAGGTTGCACTTGCACATTATTTTGAACATCATTAGTTACTGGAGCTTGTGGCTCATTTACTACATTTGCCATTGGTACAGTATTATTAGCTACTTCGGCAGGTTGTACTTGCACATTACTTTGAACATCATTAGTTACTGGTGTTTGTGGCTCATTTACTACATTTGCCATTGGTACAGTATTATTAGCTACTTCGGCAGGTTGTACTTGCACATTACTTTGAACATCATTAGTTACTGGGGCTTGTGGTTCATTTACTACACTTGCCGTTGGTACATTATTATTAACTACTCCAGTAGGTTGCACTTGCACATTATTTTGAACATCATTAGTTACTGGAGCTTGTGGCTCATTTACTACATTTTCTGCTAAAACAGTATTATTAGCTACTTCAACATTTTTATCTGCTTCTGAACTATAAACTTCTTCATCAGACAAAGATATTTTTTTATCATTTTCAACCTTATTAACATTAACATCAGGAACAATATTATGTTCAAGACTATTAAAAGATACATTTTTATCTTCAGTCTTAGAATCTTTTAAAGATGTATCTTCTTTTTTTCTTGCATAGTCATTAAAATTATTTTTTGAATTAGAACTAGAATTATTATCCATTATCTATCCACCTTCTTTTATTATATTTACATAACGATTATAACATATTATTTTAAGTTTGAAAATATTTTTTATTTAAGAATTTTTTCCTTTGTACAATTTTTGATAATAATTAAAAAAATTAAAAAGGAATATTGTAATATAAATTCAAAAA
>CANPWS010000062.1 GCA_947584955.1 uncultured Bacilli bacterium
TTCTATTTCTTGCTTTCTTGCATAAATTGCAAGTTTAATAGTATTTGCTATTAAAAATGCTGTTACTATTATTAATACTATTACTATTCCTATTGCACCCTTTTCAACTACTTTAAAAACTGTTACTAATTGTTCAATCATTTCTTCACCATAAGTAACATTATGTACTCCTTCAATATTTTTAATTACATTAACAGTAGTCTTTATATTATCTATATCTTTAACTTTTAATTTGTAACTATCTAAAAGTGGATTAGTATCACTTGTCCATGATTCTATAATTGAAGAAAAAGCATCATTTTCTTTCATACTATTTGCACTTTCTTCTTTAGATACAAATGATAAACTTTCAACATTGCCTGTTGCTTTTATTTCTTTTTCAATATCTTTTATCTTTTCTTCTGTTACATCAGAATTTAAAAATACTATTACCGTTACATCTTTTTCTATTGATTTAGCAAATGATTCTACATTGTATGATAAAATTACTGAAAAAGCTACTACAAGTAAAGTAATTGTAATACAAGATATTGAAGCTAATGATAAGGAAAAATTTCTTAATACACTTTTTCTAGCATCTCTAAAATATCTTGATAAACTCCTGAAAAATTTCATAATTACTACTTCCTTTCACTAAAATCCTTCATTGTGATACTTTCCTTTTTCATAATCTTTAACTAATCTTCCCTCTTCAATTACTATTACTCTTTTCTTCATTCTTTTAACTATTTCTAAATCATGAGTTGCCATTACAATTGTTGTTCCTAATTCATTTATATGTTCAAGTACTTTCATAATCTCCATTGAAGTAATTGGATCTAAGTTTCCAGTAGGTTCATCACAAATTATTAATTTTGGATTATTAACTATCGCTCTTGCTATTACTACTCTCTGTTGTTCTCCTCCAGACAACTGATTAGGATATTGTCTTACTTTATTTTTAAGTCCTACTAATTCAAGAACTTCCATTACTCTTTTATATATTTGCTTTTTATCATATGCAAAAACTTCCATTGCAAAAGCAACATTTTCATAAACAGTTAATTTAGGTAATAATTTAAAATCTTGAAATACTACACCTATTTTCCTTCTTAAAATATATACTTTTCTATTTTTTAATTTAGCTACATTAATGCCACCAACTATAATTGAACCTTTATCTGGTTTTTCTTCACGATAAAGCATTTTTATTAATGTTGATTTACCACTTCCAGAAGCACCAATTACAAAGACAAATTCACCTTTTGAAATACTTAAATTAAAATCATATAATGCTACTGTACCAGTCTTATATGTTTTTTGTACATCACTAATTCTAATTAAATCCATCTTACCACCTTTTTTTATTATAACATTTTCTTTTTATTATTTGAATATATTTTTTTTATTTTACATAATTTAACATATTATATTGCACCTTCTGCTTCATAAGAATCTGTTATTAAGAAAAATGCTTCATTATCTATTTCTAATACTACTTCTTTTAAGTTAAAATATTCTTTTGTTGGTACAACACACATTAATATTTTTTTCTTATTATCACTATATCCACCTTTAGCATTTAATATTGTAACACCATGTTTTAATTTAGTTAAAATATATTCTTTAACTTCTTTTTCTTTATCTGTAATAATATAAAATGTTTTATTATTAGATATTCCTATCAATACTTTATCTGTAACAAAAGATGAAATTGCAAGGGCAATTACGGCATAAATACTTTTTGGTATTCCAAAAATAAGTGCAGATAATATTATAATAATACTATTTAATATCATACTTGATTTTCCAATAGAGATTTTCAAATATTTATTTAAAATTTGATATAGTATATTAAATCCCCCTGTTGTAAATCCTGTTTTCATTATTATTCCTGTAGAAAAACCTGATAATATTCCACCATATAGCATAAGAAGTAAAAAGCTTGAACTTTCTATATCAAAATATACTACTAAATATGATGTAATTTTTATAAAAAGTGGATAAATTAAAGTACCTATAGCTGTCCTTATCGTATTTGTTAAACCTAGTAAAAAAAAGCTTAATACTAATAATGCTAAAGATACATATAATACAAATTTACTTTCATCTATTTCAAATAAATGATTAAATATTATTGATAAGCCTGTACTACCTCCCGTTACTATATTATATTTAGCATAAAGCAAATTAAAAGTTAAAGCATTTAAAAATACACCAAATATAAATAAACAATATCTTTGTGGAGTATCTTTTTGTTTTAATAATTTAACTATTTCATTTGCATTAAATGATTTTATTTTTAATACATTATTCATTTTCTATCTTCTTCTTTCTTTATAACTTCATATGCATCACATACGAGGAAGAAGACTTCATTGTCTATAGCTTTTAATCCTTCTTTTACTAAGAAATAATTTCTAGTTGGTACTACTGCAAGAAGTAATAAATGTTTATCGTTAGAGTAGCCTCCTTTTACATTTAATAATGTTAATCCTGCATGATTTATTGATAATAAAAATTCTTTTACTTCATCTTCTTTACTTGTTACAATATAAAAAGCTTTACTACTAGATATTCCTAATATTACTTTGTCAGTAAGTATACTAATTATATATAAAATAATAAAACCATATAAGACTGTTTCCCAAGTATATACTAATTTTGCAGATAATACTACCATTCCATCTATAAGTAACATTGCAGAGCCAATACTTACTTTTGTATATTTTGATAATATTTGATTTAATATATCTGTTCCTCCAGTAGTAAAACCATTTTTAAATACTATTCCATATCCTACTCCTGTTAATACAGCACCAAATATTGCTACTACAGTAAGCTCTAAACCATCTAATGGAATATACGGAACTAGCCATTTTGTAATATATATAAATATTGGTAATAATATAGAACCAATAACTGAATTTTTAGTTTTTTCATATCCTAAAGTAAAATAACTTAACAATAATAAACCAATATTTATTAATAATATAAGTCTTGATGGTTCAATATATTTTTGTAATACAATTGATAAACCACTTATTCCTATACATACTAAATTATATTGTAAGAAAAAGATGTTAAATGCTAAAGCAATAATAAAACATGCAAATATTAAAAATAAATATCTTTTTAATAAATCTTTTTTACTAACTTTTTTTACAACTTCTTCTATTTTTTTCTCTCTTATTTTTTTAAAAAACATTTTTTTTACTCCTTTTTATTATTTTTTAATCCAGCATATATTAATTCTTCTATTTCTCCATTTAATATTTTTTGTACATCTGATGTTTCATACATACTTTCATTATCTTTTACTAAAGTATATGGACACATTATATAACTTCTTTTACCATTACCAAAGGCTATTTGTTTTTTATCTTTAAAATCTCCTAGTTGATTATTTTGTTTTTCTAGTTCTAAAGTATAGAGTTTACTTTTTAATATTTTTATTGCTAATGCTTTATTTTTTATTTGACTTCTTTCATTTTGACAAGTTACTACTATTTTGGTTGGTATATGTGTTATTCTAACTGCAGAATCTGTAGTATTTACTCCTTGTCCTCCTGGGCCACTACTTCTATAAACATCTACTTTTATATCTTTTTCTTTTATTTCAATATTAATATCGTTATCTATTTCTGGGGTAATTTCCACTGATGCAAAAGTAGTATGCCTACGATTTCCCGAGTCAAAAGGACTTATTCTTACTAATCTATGTATTCCTTGTTCATTTTTTAAATAACCATATATATTTTCACCTTTTACTAGCATACTAATACTTTTTAAGCCTACTTCTTCACCATCTTGACTTTCTAAAATTTCATATTTAATTTTATTTTTATCAAAATATCTTGTATACATTCTATATAACATTTGTACCCAATCACATGATTCTGTACCTCCTGCTCCTGAATGTATCTCTAATATACAATTATTTTTATCATATTTACCATTTAAATACGTATTAGTATTTAATTTCTCTACTTCTATATTTAATCTTTTTAAATCTTCTTCTAATAATTTAAGCATCTCTTCATCTAAAGTATTATCTTCACTATTTAAAATTTCTAACATTTCTTGATTAGTTTCTATGTCATTTTTTACTTTAGTAATATTTTCAATTACACTTTTTAAAGTAGATGCTTCTTTTATTATTTCATCTGCTTTCTCTTTATCAAACCAAAAATCTTGCTTACTTATTAACTTAATTAATTCATTATGCCTTTTAATTTTTGCATCTAAGTCAAAGAGAACTCCATATCTTTTGTATTTCTTCTAGTAATATATTATAACTATCTAATAATGATTTTATTTCCATGATCATCACCTTACATTAAGTATACATTATATTTTATAAAATTGAAAGAGAATTTGTAATTTTGATTTAACTTTTTATATTTTTTTGATATAATATTTTTAAAAGGAATAAAGAGTTAATAACTTTTTTAACTATTATTTTATTTTCTTTTATATATTATTATTTTATAAATAAATTAGTAGTAAAGGAATGATGTAAATGAAAAGAAGGAGAATTAGTCCTCAAAAGATTTTTAATTTAACAAGTGCAGTTTTTTTACTTACTTGTTGTATTTTTTATGGTAGTAGATTTATTAAATTATATCTTGAAAACAAAGAGAAAGTAGTTGTAGAATCTAATACTTTAGGTAAAGAACTTAAAGAAAAAAATAATAATAAACTTAAAAATATTAATGGTGAATATTATTTTAATGGTGATGTTGATTCTAATTATGTTATTTATTCTGGAATTATTTGGCGAGCAATTAAAATTGGTGAAAATAATGTTGTTAGCCTAGTTAGTGATAATAGTTTAACATCTTTAGCTTTTGGAAAAGAAAAAGAATATAAAGATTCATATATTAATAATTGGTTAAATTCTAACGATAGTAATTATTCTGGTATTTTAGAAAGAAACTTAAATAGTAAGGTTACTTATATTAAACCTGGTGATTTATGTAATGATAAAATTGATGATATTAATAATAGTGTTTGTTCAAATTTTAATAATGATTATTATATAACACTACTTTCTTTAAGTGATTATATTAATACTGGAGCATCCGAAGGATTTATTAATAATTCTGAAAACTTTTATCTTGGTAATTTAACTTCAGATAATAAAATTTGGTATGTCTCAAAAGAAGGAAAAATTAATAAAAGTGATGGTGATGATATTTACGGAGTTAAAGCTGTTATAAAATTAAAAGAAAATATGGCTCTTATTAGTGGGGAAGGTTCTTTAGAAAATCCTTACGTTATAGAAAGTAATTTTGGATTATTTGGTAGTTATGTCAAACTTGATGAAGATATTTGGAGAGTTATTGATGTTAATGATAATAATTTGAAATTAATGTATGATAGTTATCTTAAAGATGGTGAAGATACTATATCTTATAAATATTCTAATTATAGTTCTTATCATGATGACACAAAATATGGTACACTTGCATATTATATGAAAAATACTTTTTTACAAGGATTAAGTTATAAAGATATCGTAATTGAAACTAATTATGCTAATGGATATTATGGCATAGAAAATAATTATGATTATACTAAAACTCTTGATACTACAATTAATACTAAAGTTGCTTTAATTAGTATTGGTGATATTATACTAAATCATAGTTTATCTAATTATTTTACTTTAACTAGTAGTTCTACTAATAATAATTTTATATTTACAATTCAAAATGATAATGTTCCTTATAGCAAAATTATTTCAAGTACTTCTAATATTGTACCTATAATTACTATTAGTAAAGATAATTTAGAAGGAACTGGTACAAAAAATGATCCTTTAAGGTTGGTGGAAAAAAATGCATAAAAAAAATATTCATAAAAAGAAAAAAATAAAAACATCTACAATAATTTTTATTATTTTAGATACTTTAGCTATTTGTGGATTTATTATTACTTATGGTCCTTTCGATACTCTTCGTGATTTATATGTTAATACTGCAATGAATACGATGGATCACCAGTATTTGGCTAGAATATTTTTTAGTGAAGAAAGAATTCAAAAGATAATGAGTAAAAACTACTTTGTTAAACTTAACGATGATGTCAATTTAGATGATATTGTTATTGATACTAGTGAAAAAGACACTTATAAAGATGAATATGAAAAAGAATTATTAACTAGAGATGAAGGAAACAATTTATATAAGCTTATTAATTTGAAAGTTGGTAATGCTGATGCATACTTGGTTGCTATTTATGAACCTGATAAAATTCAGCTAATATCTAAAGAACAACTTGGTACTCAAAGTGGTGAAAGAATAATTACTATGTGTGAAAGATACGGTGGTGTTGTTTGTATTAACGGTGGTGGATTTGTCGACTACGGTTATGGTTCTGGTATTCCAATTGGTTATGTCATTGAAGATGGAAATATTACTTGGTCTGATGGCGATATTAATACTGCTCGTGGAGATATTATTGGTATGACTAAGGATGGTAAACTTAAACTTATGAGTAATGCAACAGGACAAGAAGCATTAGATGCTGGTGTAGTTGATGCTCTTCAATTTGGACCATTTTTAATTGTTAATGGTAAGAGCATTGATATTGTTGGTGATCCTTGGGGAAGAAGTCCTAGAGTAGCTATTGCCCAAAGACAAGATGGTGTTATGATGTTTTTAGTAATTGATGGTGAAAATTATATAAATGGTGCCTCTTTACAAGATGTTGTTGATACACTTCTTAAATATGGTGCTTATAACGCGGCTAATTTAGATGGTGGTACTTCTGCTACTCTTATTATTAATAATAAACTTATTAATAACCCACCTAAAGCTAAAGCTACTAATGGTAGATATGTTATTACAGGATGGGGACTTATTCCATAAAATTATTCAAACTTTGGTATGTTTTATACTAAAGTTTTTTTTATTTATAATATTAAAAAAAGTCCACATTTTAGTGAACTATAACTAATAAAATTATGCTGCTGGTTTTACAACCATATTATTATCAAGTCTTTGTACTACTTCTTTATAAGTTTCATAAACATTTTGATAATTTGGTAAATAATTAGCAATATCAGGATTACTAAATGGTATTACTATAAAACCATTCCATGTTGCTTGATTATAATAGTTATAAATAAGCTCATTTTCTACTCCTGTTACTTTTATACTAACGTCATCACCTTTAACATCTTTTTCTATTTTTAAATTTGTCATAAGTCCTACAGTACATTTATAATAAGTACATGTAGATTGATTTTGATATTGAGCAGATATAAAATTTCCTAATGAATATATTACTAAGGTATCACCAATATAAGTTACAGGCTGAATTACATGTGGATGTGTTCCTATTATTATATCTACTCCTAGTGAAGCCAAATAATTAGCCATATCTTGTTCATAAGCTGTAGGATTATGAGTATATTCTACTCCCCAATGCATTGCTACTATTAAAACATCTACTTTATCTCTTACTCTTTCTATATCTTTTTTTACTTTTTCTTTATATTCTTGATATTTAGTATCTGTTTCTGGATTATTAATATTATCTGT
>CANPWS010000063.1 GCA_947584955.1 uncultured Bacilli bacterium
TAGAATATAAAATGTCAAATGGTTCTAAACTTAAAATACCTTTACTAAAAAAATATTTTGATTATGATTGTATCGATAAAGCTGGTACTTATATTGTTAGTGTTAATTTCACAAATAAAGAAGATAAAATATTAAATAATTTAATTAGTTTTAATTATATTACTACTGATATGAAAACATTTAACAATAAATGTGATATTACTTTAAAAAGATATTCTTTTGATAGAACAAAAATATATTATTCAGAAAAAGAAAATTTAGATATTAGCAAATTTAATGAAAATGATTTAATTCTTATAAAAGAAAATGATATTATTCCTAAAACTGCAACTTGTATTGCAACTATAACAAAAGAATTAGATCGTACTCATAATACTCATTATCAATTTGAGATAAAATTAAAAGAAAACCTAAAACATGAAAAATATTATTTTGATATTAAAGGATATGTGGACAATAGAAATACAAATTTAATATTTGAAAAAAATATAAGAAGAAAAATGAAATGGTCCGAACAATCAATTAAAAAAATTCTAAAAGATGAAGTCTATATTGGTAATATGGTACAATTTAAAACAACTACTGTAAGTTATAAAAATCATACAATCATTAAAAATGATGCTGAAGATAGAATCAGAAAAAATAATACTCATAAAGCTATTGTTGATCCAAGTATTTGGTATAATGTACAAGAAAGATTAAAAGAAAAAGCTCGAAGTTCTCATAATGGAACAGTACACGCTTTTTCTAATAAAGTATATTGTATGAATTGTAATAGGATTTTTTCTAAGTGTGGAAAAAATAACGAAAATGGATTCGGATATTTATGTTGTAAGGATAAAAAAGAGGGCTGGGTTAATTGTGATAATAAAAAATGGATAAGAGAAGATGAATTACATAATTTTATTTTAGATAAAATAAATACTATGTTAGATAAGTTTTACGATAATGATATTCTTAATAAACTTAATGATGAAGAAATAGAACAAGATTTATTTAAAGATAAATTAAACGCACTTGAAAAAGAAGAAATAAAAATAATTACAGATTTACAAAGTAAAAGTACATATTTTCAAAAATTATATGAAGATCGAACTTCTGGATTACTTCCAGAAAAAGAATTTTTAATTTTAATGAATAAATATAAAGATGATAATGCTATGTTAGAAGATAGATTAAAAATAGTTAAAAAAGATATAGTGGAAATTACTCTTAAAAAAGAAACATTAAAATCTAAAAATAATATATTTAAAAAATATCGTCATATTGATAAATTAAATATTGAAATAATTAACGAATTCATAGATAAAGTTATTATAGGCTTTTATGATGAAGAAAAAAATGATAGAGATTTAAAGATAATATGGAATTTTACTATTTAAAATAAATAAAGAAGAATTAAACAATCGACCAACAGGCCCAACTGGACCTTCGGCATCTTTAAATATTCCAATTGCTAGTTTTGTAACAACAATTGAAGATTTAGATAATGGAGAATTACAAATTAATCCAGAAGATAGATTACCAATAGAAATAAAGACAAATGATACTTCTAATAGTTTTTATTTAAGTAACATAAACGATACTATTACTTTTTTAAGAGCGGGAATTTACAAAGTTGAATTTATAATAGAAGCTCAGTTAGTTAACCAACCAGTTCAATTAGCAAGTTCTGATATTATATCCGTAGGATTTAAAAAAATAGAGGAAGAAACAATCTATGCGGGAAATACAATCTGGGGAAGTAAAACTACACCAACATTAATTGTAGGTCAAGGGATTATTAATTTACCATATAAAAATCAGTTATTTGAATTAGTAAATCTTGGTAAATCACCTTTTCTTTTAAAAAGCCCATCTTTAAATTATTTGAATACAGAATCATCATTTGCTAGTACAGTAGTAAGTATAACAATAGAAACATTAAAATAGGATAATATTTTTTTAAAAAGGATAGTAAAATATCCTGTTTTTTAAATAATAAAAAGCAAACTAAATATAAAATATAATAAATAAAGTTTGCTTTTTATAATATAAGTTAATAATTAAAAATTATTTTTTATAATGCAATATATCACTAATTTGACAGTCTAATGCAAAACACATTCTAGCAATTATATCAATGTCTATTCTGATAACTCTATTATTATAGTATCTATTTACTAGATCATAATTAGCAGCAATCATAGTACAAAGTTTATTTCTGCTTATTTTTCTTTCATCTAAAATTTTTTTAAGAGTTATTTCAACTTTTCCATAGTCTTTAAGACTATATATACTATTATTCATATAACCACCTTTCTACAATAATCACATTTAATTAAATTATAATAAAAAATTTAAAACTAAAACATTATATAAAAATATTGCATTTCTATTTATATAATGGTAAATATTGCAATATTTAATCATAAAAATTAATTAAATTAGAAATAAAATAAAAAAAACATATATAATATAAGCAATTATAGATTATTAAAAAAATAAAAGATAAATAAATTTTAAAAATTAAATTTAGAAAAAATGGTAAAATTTGGAAGTAAAAATATAGTTATTTTTTTATATAAGATAATAATTATAATAATAAATTATATAAATAAAATTCAATAATAAAAATATAATTATTATATAAAAATCAGCAAAATATTTAAAAAAATTATCATATACTTATATAGTAAAATAAACTTTATATAAAATAGAAAGGGTTGATTATAAAATGAAAGTAAAGCTATTTGATGAATCACATGAAAAAGATTTAGAAGAAGATATAAATAATTTTATCAAAGAAAATAAAGTAGAGATAATAGATATAAAGTTTAGTAATGCTGTAAGTATTTTTTCTGATGAACAAATATATTGCTTTTCAGCACTTATTATGTATAAAGTAAAGTTAGATAATTAACTAGATATATATTATCAAAATGTTTATACATTTTATTTTTTTTGTAATAATTTAATCTATTTTATATAAATTTTTTAGATTTTTAATTTTTTTATATTTGATTAATTTAAAAACAAAAATATGTAATAATTAGAAATTAAAAGCACTATCTTATTTAATAAAATAATAAATATATATTGTTTAAAAAAAAATATTATGGTAAAATATAATTGTAGTAATAATTCGAGGTGAGGATATGGGTGAAGGTATGGAAAATGATGATACGATGATTTTTGATATTGGAACAATTAATAAAAACTTAGTATATGAAAACATTAAAGACGTTTATGATATTCTTAAAGAAAGGGGATATAATCCAATTAATCAAATTGTTGGATACATTATAAGTGGTGATTTAGGCTATATATCAAGTTATAAAAATGCAAGAAGTAAGATAGCAAGTTTAGATCGAAATACTTTAGTGGAAGTTATGTTAAAAAATTTTCTATCATGAGATATTTAGGATTAGATTTAGGAAGTAAAACATTAGGTCTTGCAACTTCAGATACAACAAATACTATAGCTACCTCACTAAAAACAATTACTTTTAAAGATGAAAATTATGCTAGTTTAATTGAACCTTTAAGTTTAATTATTAATGAGTATAAAATAACTACACTAGTTCTTGGATTACCTAAAAATATGAATAATACTTTAGGTGAAAGAGCAAAAATAACATTAGAATTTAAAAAAATGTTAGAAGATAAATTAAAAATACAAGTAGTACTTGAAGATGAGAGACTAACAAGTGTTATTTCTAATAATATAATGATTGAAGCTGATTTATCCAGAAAAAAAAGAAAGAAAAAAGTAGATTCTTTAGCAGCACAAATAATACTTCAAAGTTTCTTAGATAGTAATAGAGAAAAATAATTAAAAAATATATTTGTCTTTTAAAAAAAATAGTGAAGTAGAAAGGAATTTATAAATATGAAAAAACAAAATAAAAAAAAATATGCTCAAAAAAAGCAAAATGAAAATACATTTACAGTAAAAGATGCCGATGGAAACGAAAGGGAATGTGAAGTTTTATTTACTTTTGAAAGTGAAGAAACAAACAAAAATTATATTGTTTATACAGATAATACAGAAGATGAAGATGGCAATATTAGAGTATATGCATCTGTCTTTGTACAAAAACAAGGAAAAAATAAATTAGAGGCTATAGAAACAGAAAGAGAATGGAAGATTGTAGAAGCTATTTTAGGCTCTATACAAGAAGAAAATATAAAGGACGAAAAAGAAGATAACTAAAAGTAGTTTTCTTGGTGTTTATAGTGCTTAAAAAGATTATAATTGCATTAATAATTCTGGGGGTATGTTCTATATTGTTTTTATTTAGCTTTTATGAATATAATTTAAAAAGTGTCTCAAATGATAAGACTGAAAAAATAGTAACAATTAAAGAGGGGACTATTACATCTATAGGCAAAACATTAAAAGAAAATAACTTGATAAAAAATGAACTTGTCTTTAGAATATATGTAAAATTAAATAAAATAAATAATTTAAAAGCATCTACTTATAGTTTAAATGAAAGTATGTCTTTAAAAGAAATAGTTAGTGAGCTTGAAAAAGGAAACTCATATAACAAAGATGCTATTTCAATTACCTTTAACGAAGGTAGAAATATGAGATATATTGCTAGTACCATTGAAGAAAATACTAATAATAAATTTGATGATGTTATAAATAAAGTAAATGATGAAGAATATATAAATAAACTTATTAGTAAATATTGGTTTTTAACTGATGAAATTAAAAATGAAAAAATATATTATGATTTAGAAGGGTATTTGTATCCTAATACATATTATTTTGCTAACAAAGATGTTAGTATTGAAACAATAATTGAAAAGATGCTTGATGAAACTGATAAAAAACTTAGTCCTTATAAAGATAAAATAGATAATTCAAATATGTCTGTACACAAAATTTTTACTTTAGCATCTATAATTGAATTAGAAGGAGCAAGTTCTAACGATCGTAAAAAAGTAGCTGGTGTTTTTTATAATAGAATTAATGATAATTGGAATCTAGGTAGTGATGTAACAGCATATTATTCTCTTAAAATTGATGATTTTAAAGTGTCTTTAAATGAAGAACTTGGATTATACAATTGTGATTATGCTTATAACACAAGATGTACTGATTTTATTGGACTTCCAGTAGGACCAATTTGTAATCCATCAATAGAATCATTAGAAGCATCTATTGAACCAGAAAATCATGATTATTATTATTTTGTTGCGGATTGTTCTGGGGCTACATACTTAAGTAAAAACTTTAATGAACACCAAAATACTATAAATAAACTTAAAAGAGAAAATAATTGGTGTGCTTAAATAAAATTATAAATAAAGTGATAAATATATAAAGTGATCTTTGTTGGTCACTTTTTATTTACTTAAAATATTAGTATATAGAAATTTTTATAAAAGTTAAATATAGTTAAAATAGTTATAAAAAAAGATTGATTTTCTATATTATTTTAGAATTACAATCTAAATTCAAAAAAAATTTAAAAAAATATTTCTAAAGTCATAAATATATCTATATTTATTTTAGAAAGAAAGATGCAATAGTCGAAGCAATCATTAATAGTAACATACAATATACCATTATTTTTCCTGCTAAATTTTTAGTCTTTTTATGTTTATTTTTTTTACTCATAATAACATTTTCTAATTAATAATTAGAAATATACTCCTTTCTTGTATCAATAATATGCTTATTTAATTTCTAATATTTTAAAATATTAAATAACTATACTATAATTAATTATAACTAATTTTAGTAATATTTTCAAGGGTAATTTAATATATTTAATTAGGTGATAACAATGAACGCAAGAATAAATAAGACTATTAGTACAATTATTCCTAATAAAAAAATCAATTATTTTACTTTATTTATAATTACATTAGGTATTATTTCTGGAGCAATATTCTTAGTATTAATTAATCAAAATGATAAAACAAGTGTAACAATGCAAATAACAGAATTTATGAGTAATATTAAAAATAATAGTATCGATAGTGTACAAGCATTAAAAAATGGCTTTTTCACTAATTTTACATATATAATCTTAATATGGATTTTAGGTATGAGTATTATAGGTATAATTTTTAATATATTTTTATTATATATTAAAGGTTTTGTAATAGGTTTTTCTGTCTCTTCTTTTATTTATGTTTATGGTGTTAAAGGTACTATTGCATCATTTATTTATATTTTTCCTTGTCAGCTTTTAAATATTTTTGCTCTTTTATTACTAGGCGTTTATTCTATTATGTTTACTGCTAATCTATACCGCGTAATAGTAGGAAAAAGAAATACAGGGATTAAACTTTTTTTGAAAAAATATATATTTATTTTAATTATAGCTTCCATAATTACTATTGTATCAACAATTCTAGAAACTTTTGTTTTACCTCCAATATTTAAATTAGTTATAAAGTTATTTGTAAAATGATATTTATTATATTTTGATAATCTACTAGTAAAAGCTAGTATTTTTTTGTATTTAACATTTATTTTTAATTTATTATTAGAAATTAAATTTAGAATAATTTCTATAATTTACTTATTTTAATATACATGATATAATTAACTAGAAATGTTTATTTGCTAAATATTCTATTAAAGAGGTGTTATTTATGAAAACGGTAGTAGTAGGTATGTCTGGTGGAGTAGATAGTTCAGTTGTAGCATATCTTTTACAAAAAGAAGGATATAATGTTATAGGACTTTTTATGAGAAATTGGGATAGTGTAATTAATAATGATTATTTAGGAAATCCTAATTTAAATAATAATATTTGTCCTCAGGAAGAAGATTATAATGATGCTGTCTTAGTTTGTCAAAAATTAGGTATAAAATTGCATAGAGTAGATTTTGTTAAAGAATATTGGGATAATGTATTTACTTATTTTTTAGAGGAATTAAAGAAGGGTAGAACTCCTAATCCTGACATTATGTGTAATAAATATATTAAATTTGATGCTTTTATAAAAGAAGCTAAAAAATTGGGCGCAGATTATATTGCTACAGGTCATTATGCTAAATTAGTTAATGGTAGTCTTTATAAAGCTAAAGATTTAAATAAAGATCAGTCATATTTTTTAGCATATGTTAATAAAGAAAAATTTAATAATATATTATTTCCTTTAGGGGAATTAACTAAGCCAGAAGTTAGAAAAATTGCTAATGATTTAAATTTAGCTACTGCTAGAAAAAAAGATTCAACAGGTATATGTTTTATTGGTGAAAGAAATTTTAGAAAATTTTTACAAAATTATTTACCAAATCAAAAAGGAAAAATTATTGATATTGATACTAATAAAGTTTTAGGTGAGCATATTGGTCTTATGTATTATACTTTAGGACAACGAAAAGGATTAAATTTAGGGGGTAATAGTGAAAAGCATTATGTATGTAAAAAGGATTTGGATAATAATATTTTATACGTTGCTAGTGGAGATGAAAATAAATATCTTTATACTACAAGTGCTA
>CANPWS010000064.1 GCA_947584955.1 uncultured Bacilli bacterium
TTATTTGTAAGAGGTCTATATTCTCTTTTACTTAATCTATCATATCTTATTTCTTTATCACAAACTATTGCAATTATCTTTAAATTATTAAAATTATTTTTTAATATTTTAACTTCTTCATAAGAATAAACTCCATCTAAAACAGTGTTATTTTTTTCTAAACTTTCTTTTATTTCTGGTAGTAAAACAATGGCAAATGCTCCCATACCATATTCTTTTCTTAATTTTTCGCGCATTATTTTTTCATTTTGTGGTGTTATTTCTAATCCTTCTTCTTTTAATTTACTAAGTGTTACTCCCCCAAAATAAATTTTATTATATCCTAAATGTTCAAAATATTCAGTAGCTACTGATTTCCCACTTCCACACATGCCTACAATTGCAAATAATTTATGTTTCACTATTTATTTCTCCTTCCAGAAAATAAAAGGATATTAAATGAATAATTTATCTTAAACATATCCTTTTATATAATATCATAATGATAATTAAATATCTATTCTTAATACCTATTTTATTTATTACTTAAAGATATTTATAACTTATGCTATAAATATAACACAATATTGAAAATTTTACAATAAATTTAAAAAAATAAGAGTAAATTTATGAATATTTTGCTATAAATTATTTACTGTTTTATCAAAGGTATCTCTTGCTTTTTTTAATACTTCTTTTTGCTGCTCGTTTGTTAAGCCTGCTCCTGCCGCTGCTTGATCTGTATAGAATTTAAATGAGGCATTTGTACATAAAGTTTGACCTAATAACATAAAAAATCCACCTAAAGCATTTTGTTCTGTTGAATTAAGATCATCGATTAGTAAAAAGCCTATTGTAAAAGCTGATAAGGTCAGCAATTTATGTTTTTCTTCATTTGTCATAATAAATTATATTTTTTAGTTAAAAAAAAATACTAATTCAAACATGAATTAAGTATTTTTTCAAACTTATTATATTCTTCTTTTGAATAATTATTTAATATGTTATTATTTAAAATTTCAGATATTCCTAAATTACTTGATTTACTATTTTGAATTATTGATTTTAACATATTACTAAATAATTTATAATCATTCAATGTTAATTTTTCTTCTTTTTCATTTTTTACTAATTTTAAATCAACTAAATTAATTTTTTCTGTTAATAATTGATTATAATTAGTATTTGTTGTTTCTTCATTTATATTAGTTTTTAATAATGATGGATCTATAAAATGAAAGTTTGGTGTTAATTCTGGTATTAAATCTATTTTCTCTTTTGACTTTATTTCACTATCATTATATTTTATTACTTCTTTATTTACTTTTATTGTATTTACTTTATTTTTAGTATTAACAATATTTGTAAGTTCTGGTATTAAATCTATTTTCTTATTTTTAGCAACATTTAATTTTTTATTAGTATGTTTCTTATTTTTTAAGATATTGTTAAATGATAATGATAATTTAGATTTTTCTTTTGGTGTTTTTTCTGAAATAGTTACATTAATATTATTATTTGAATTATTTATAATTCCCGCTTGTAACTCATCAAATACATTAACTGTTTTTTCTTTTACCTTTTTAGATTTAGCAGGTGCTAAACTTCTCATAGATACATGTAAAATTATACAATTAGTTATATAAATAAGTGCTATAACTGCTAAATAGATAACAAATAATAATGTTGAAATTTCTAGTAATATTAAGACATTATTGTTTGTAAATAAACTACTTGTATTAAATATATCTATGTTATATTCTGATATTGCATTTATTAATAAGATAAAGATAAAATTCATCATTAAAAAGTAAATATTAGTAATAATTTTATATGTCTTTGACATTAATTTATTTATTGAAGTATATATGAATATTATTGTTGATATTACAAATACAAACAAATATATATATACAGAAGGAAAATAGAAATTTAAGAATATACTACTTACTAAGTTACTTCCTAGTAGTGTTAAAAATTCTTTTTTCTTAGCAAAAATTATTCCAAATGTAACTATATATGTTAAATAGATTGTATAGCCCATTTTTTTATTGTTTATTTTTCCAGAAATTCTAAGTATTAATACTGCAATTAATAATATTGCTAAAATTACTAAAACATTAGAATTTGCTATCATTGTAAATATCATTTTTAATTTATCTAATAAATTCGTAAATTTCATTTCCTTCTTTCCCCCTTTTTAAATTCTTTCTAATATGTATACTGTTTGTTTTGTATTATCATCTTTTGTACATGTTATTAATGTTAGTGTTGTTTTTGTTTTATCTCTATATATAGCGATACTTCCATCTTTGGCTTCATAATATATTTTTACTACTTTATATGTGTATGTAACACCTTTATATGTAAGTGTCGCTTCATCGCCATTTTGTATTTGGTATAAGTTTTTAAAATAACTTATTGATGATGTTCCAGAATGACTTGCTAAGATGACATTTCCATTTACTTCATCTGGATAATTTGAATTTTGATGAAAAAGTATATTGTAATCAACATTATTTAATGATGATCCTTTATCATAAAATCCTCTTTCTAACCCTATTTTAGGTATTTTAAGTATCCCAATATATGGTTCATAATCTGTATGTGTTTGTATATTATTATCATTATTATTATTACTAAGTTGTTCTACTTGATTATTTTCTTTCACACTAGTATCTTTTTCTGTGGTATCTTCTTTATTAACTTCTTCTATATAATCATTTAATAATAGAAGATTCATATCATTAAAAGCCTCTTCTCTTTTTGTTTTTATGTAATTATTAGACAGAAGAGTAATACCGAAGGCTATCAGTATTACTCCCATGATTACTGTCTTTTTATAATTATTGTTCTTTCTTTGCATTTCTGTAAATTAATACTGAACCAATTATAATTACAATTCCACCAATTATATATGCCATGTTTGAGGCAAATGAACCAGTCGAAGGTATTTCTACTATCTGAGTAGCCTCAGGTGTGTTGTACATTATAACTTCAGTAACAACTCCATTATTTTTTACTTCAAAAGTAATCTTTTCACTACTTAATTGATATCCTTCTGGTGCATAGATTTCTTCTAAAGTATAAGTTCCTTCTGCTAAGCCTTTAATGATATATGGTTCTTTACCACTAACCCATTTATATAGCTCTTTTCCGTTTGCATCTCTTACGATTAGAGTTGCACCTTCTAATTCTTGGTCATTTGTTATATCTCTTTTACTTATTGATACTACTGTCTCTTCAACCTTTTCAGGTGAATTATATATTGTATATGTCTCAGTCTTTCCATCTAAAGCAACAACTATTTTTAATTTTGTTGGACTAAGTACATATCCTTTTGGAGCTTCTATCTCCTCTAATGTATATGTTCCTACAGCTAAATCTTTTATTTCATAAGATTTACCGTCAGTTACCCATTTTTTAACGATATTTCCTTTGCTGTCTCTTATTACTAATGTTGCACCTTTTAAGAATTCATTTGTAATTGCATCTTTTTTATTTACAATTACTATTGTTGGTTCTTCAGGTTCTGGTTCTTCTTTTGGTGTGTTATACATTGTATATGTTACTGTTTTACCATCTGCTCTAACTACTATTTTTATTTTTTCAGTAGTTTTAATATATCCTGATGGTGCTTTTGTTTCTTCAAGTGTATATGTTCCTACGTCAAGTCCAGTTATTACATCTGCTCTTCCTTTAGTTACTAATGTATAAACTGTTTTTCCATTACTATCTTTTAATACTAATGTTGCACCACTTACAAATAAATTTGTTTCAGAATCTCTTTTTTCTATTATTACTGTTGTATTATCTGGTTCTACTGGTACAGGTTTAACAGGTGTATTATACATTGTATATGTTGCTGTCTTAC
The DNA here is from genome assembly GCA_947584955.1 of uncultured Bacilli bacterium. Next base: position 3,854 of record CANPWS010000064.1, read on the forward strand.
CATCTGCTTTAACTACTACTTTTATTTTTTGTGTAGTTTTAACATATCCTGATGGTGCTTTTGTTTCTTCAAGTGTATATGTTCCAATATCAAGATTTGTTATAACTTCTGCTTTATTTGAAGATACAAATGAATAAACTGTTTTTCCATTACTATCTTTTAATACTAATGATGCACCACTTAAAAGTAAATTTGTTTCAGAATCTCTTTTTTCTATTACTATTGTTGTATTATCTGGTTCTACTGGTTTTGGAGCTTCTTTTGTAACTGATACTGATATACTATCAGATAAATTTACGTTTTCTGTATAAACTGCAAGCATATCTTGATATGAAGAATTACTTGGTTTATATCTATAAACGTTAGCTTTACTTTCTGTGCTACTTACTTTTACATCGAATGTTGTTGTTCCTGCTGCAAGACTTTTATCAGGTATTTTAATTATAAATCCATTAGATTTTTTTATAAATTCTGTTCCTTTTGGAGCATTACTTGATGTAATTTGATAATTACCAGATGATGAATTAACAACTATAACATTTGATTCATATTCACCATTAAATGAAATAAAGTGTATAAGATTTCTATTAATTTTAAGCACTGGTTCATTTAACTTTGCACTTTGAGCTGCTGCTAAAATATTTTTTATATCTTTTGCTATTGGATCATTTGCATAATTACCATTAATTGCTTTTTTAATATTATTAATGTAATTATATTCTGTATCTCTCATCATACCGTTATCAAGTAAATAAATCCATAAAGCTGCTTGTGTTGCAAAGAAGTCATTATCTGTTTTATCATTTGCACCACTTGCTATGATTGAAGCCATTGCTGCATTTGTAATAGTTTCATTTTTTGTATATACTATGCTAGGTATTGGTAAATTAGCATTAACATCATAACAGTAAATATATTTTCCTGTACTTGTCTTTTTAACGCTAATATTGTTAGTTAATCCTAATGGTTTAGGATTCATTGCATAAGTTGATGCTGTAAATGTTGCAGGTGCATTATCTGCAGCAAAAACTTTTTCTTTTCCTGTCATTATCATTGCTAATGACATTATAAATAATGATATTAATTTAATTGACTTTTTCATAATATTTCTCCCCCCTAAATCGAGTGTATATATTACCACAAAATAACTTATTTGTCAATAGTAATATATACATTTGTTTGTTTTTTTGCCAATTTATATATTTTTTTCTCGTTTTGTACCATCATTATATAACTTTTGTGTCATTCTGTCAAGTATTTATAAGATTTAACTAAAATGATAAAACACTAATATTATATTATATATTTTAATATAATAATTATTACTTATCAAAATATATTTATATTTTCTTTATAATTAATTTGATAAAATAAAAAATGCCATACAAAGTACAGTATTTTTTTATTTAAATTATCTTACTAATCCAGATACTAATGTTATGAATACAAGCGTTAATACCGCTGTAATAAAACCTAGTAAATAATATGAAACATATCCACTAGTAGCAACTTTAAGTTTTCTTGCTCCCATTTTTTTAGAATCACCACTAGCTATATTTTCTGTTTCTTTTATAATTTCTTGCATATCATCTTCTTTAATTGTTATATCTAATTCTGGTCTTCCAACAACAAAAGAAATATTTGCAGTACTTATTTTATTATATGGAACTTCTTCACGAACTAAATCATCTATTTTTAAATATCTTACTCTATTTGCAAATGTATTTATAAAAAAGTCGATAAAATCACTATGTAATGTTCCATGTTTTATTACATTTATATTATTATTTACAACTATACCATTACTTGTTAAAAATTTATATGAATAATTTATTACTTTTGATATAATGTTACTTTGACTTTTGAAATCTTCGACATTTTCTTCAAATTTATTTAAAGGAATAGCTAAAGTGATATTATAATTATCAATTTTTTCATAATAATTTATTATTTCATGAATGTTATTACTTTTACCACCTTTTATATCTACACTTATATTAGTAATTTCACTTTTATTTAATACATTTAAATAAAAAGAAACATATTCATTACTAATTAAATAAACAGTATGATTTTCTAAACTTGCTACAAAAGTTTTATTCATTTTCTTTAGCCTCCCTATTTATTACAATAATAAGTATAGCAAAAAAAAAAGAATTTGTCATTATTTTTTTTGATTATTTTTTCTTTTTTAACAAATCTCTTATTTCTTCTAGTAAAATTACTTCATCAGTCTTTTTTTCTTCTTTAATTTCTTCTTCAACGGGTTTTTCTTTATCTTTATGTAGGTTATTTAATTTATTAATTATTTTTATCATTATAAAGATACATATTGCGATAATTAAAAAATCAACGATATTTTGAATAAAATTACCATACATTATTTTGCTATCTTTGATATTTAATGATAAGGCACTAAAATCAATTCCTCCAATTAATGCTCCAACTAAAGGCATTATCATATCATCTACTAATGAGCTTACAATTTTACCAAAGGCACTTCCCATAATTACACCAACAGCTAAATCTATAACATTTCCGCGGCTTATAAATTCTTTAAATTCTTTAATCATTACTGCTTCCTCCTACAAAAATTATACATTAATATATTATCTTTGTAAATAATGATTTAATTTTATTAAAAATATTTTTTTATATTTCCTTTTCTATTCTAAATGGATTGGTTATTTCTCCTGTTCCATATTTTAAGCAATCAGATTTTAATGAGATTACTGGTTTTATTCCTTGAATTTCACTTCCCCAATTATGCATAAATTGTCCATCTTCTTTAACACTATATACACGACTATAATCACTAACCGAAGAAGGTGTCATTGTCCAATATGAAAATCCTGTATATAAATAATATAATCTGTTAGCATTTTGCCCTATTTTATCAGCATTCCAGAACTCTCCTCCAGCATATATAATTTCATCTCCTGTTATTAATCCTATAGGATAAGTTAATGCTCCATTTCCCATATCATCACTTACTGTAAATTTATCATTATCTTGAAGGCACTTAAATGTTGGTGTATTTGAGTTCATTCTTTCATAAAATGCATAAGTTGATGTTTTAGTTCCATATCCATTCTTTTCTTTATTTTGACTTTTTACTAAACTTCGATCATTACAATATATTGCATCTATTATATACTCTTCATATGGAGTATTTTTTATATTTGTTTCATACCATTTATCTACTACTTCTTTTATAGGACCATTATTTACGTTTTCATGAGCTTTATCATAACTTGTTGCCCCTACTTCTCCATACATGTATCCAATATAAGCATTATCTTTATGATCTTTTATATATGGACTATAGGTTGCTATCTTTCTATCATTATTTACTTCTCCATTTTTATGTGGAATAGTTCCATCATATATTATTCTTATGCTTCCATCTCCATTTATTCTTATTATCCTCCAATAAAACCCTCCAAAA
>CANPWS010000065.1 GCA_947584955.1 uncultured Bacilli bacterium
CCCCCCCCCATTACGTACAAATGTATGTGTATTACTTATCATATTTTTCATGAGAGAGGCACCTTCTTTCTACTTTTATTTATGTACTAATTTTACCATACATATTTTTATTATTCAAGAGGTATATTTTAACTTACTATAATAAAATTATTTTTTAATAGGCTTTAAAGATAAAATATTTATTTTATTTTTATCTTTTTCTATATTATTAAAACAACAATTTATAATTTCTTTACTAATATCATTATCAGTTAATTGTTCATTTGAATTTTCATAATTATCTAAAAAATCTTCCATGGTATCTTCAATTAAATCATTATCTAATAAAAGCAATAAAGATTTAATAAAGCATTCTCTTAATACAGATTCTTTAACCTTATCAGAATCAACATAATTTATATTACCCATTTCAAGCAATTCTAATATTTGCTCTTCAACATTATTTAATAAATAATTTTCTATTAATAGTTCATAATAATTACTTTTAATTCCTTTAACATCTGCAATTAATTTAGAAGATATATATAATTCATTATCTACATTAAAATTATTATTAATTACTCTCTGTTCCAAATTTTTATTTACAAATAAAGTATTATATTTTGAGGAAATTAACTTACTTCTTATTGAAGAAAACATTTTACTATTAATTTTATCATCTAAAAAATATAAATATGATTGTAATGTATCTATATTTAAAGCATTTACAACACTAATACTATCATCTTTTTTTTCATTTATAAAAACATCTTCTTCAATTATATTAAATAAATCAGTAACATCAAAATTTAAATAATCTTTTACTAAATTATAATTATCAATAATTTTATCTAAAAGATTATTATAAATTCTTCTTTCAATTAATTTATCATTTCCTTTTCTTATTGTACTTTCTAAAATATTATATTTTGAAATATTAAAATTTTTATTTAAAAAATTTATATAGGCAATACATTTAATTATATCTTTATCAAAATTTGAATACTTTTCTTCTTCTATTTCTGAAACTATTTTTAAATAATTTAAATTTTGTTGATAATCTTTACTATCTTTATTACCATTTTCTTCTAATATAGATAAATTATTATATAAATTTTTAATTGATTTTGCTATTTTAACTAGTAATACTATTTTATTACAATCATCACTAGTGAATCTATAATTTTTCATCTTTTTACCTTACTTTCTACTTGCTTGCTGATAGTTTTATATAATATCATATAAAATAGTATTTATCAATATTAAAATTACAAAAAAAGCCATTATCTGGCTTCAACAATTAATTTTATTGCTGTTCTTTCTTCTCCATCTATTACTATATCAGTAAAGGCGGGAATACAAACAAGATTTTTGCCTGATGGTGCAACAAATCCTCTTGCTATAGCTACTGCTTTTATTGCTTGATTTAATGCACCTGCTCCTATTGCTTGAATTTCAACACTGCCTTTTTCACGAAAGACATTGGCAAGTGCTCCTGCTACTGAATTTGGATTAGACTTAGATCTAACTTTTAATGTTTCCATTACTATTATCATTCCTTTCTTTTTAATACAATTAAATATATTCAAAAAGAGTAAAAAAAATTCCCCTTTAAGGGGAATAATTACATCATTTCTTCTAAATCATCAATAGCTTTTATTTTGGCTTTATTCATTTTAGATACCATTTTCTTAATATTACCATTTTTTAATTGTTGATAAAATATTGTACCAGCTATTCCAGCACCTATTAAAGCCATACTAGATTTTACTTTCATATCTTTCACCACCATCTTTAGAATAATGACAGACACATTTTTGTGTCAATATTATTATTTGACTATTTCATAAAATTATACTTATTAATAATTAAATTTTTTAAAGTTGTTTTTCTATTATCAACATAATCATTTTTTACACCATACATAAATGCATTAACTTCTCCTACTAAAATAAGTTTATTTTTAGCTCTTGTTACGGCAGTATAAATAAGTTTATTATATAGCATTCTTTTAAAAGAATTAGCAAATGGTATTATTACCATATTAAATTCACTACCTTGAGATTTATGAATACTAATTGCATATCCATGTCTAAAATTTAAAAATTTATCTCTACTATAAGTTACATAATTTCCATCATAATCAATTGTTATTTCTGTTGTTTTTTTATTTACTATACTTATAATATAACCTATATCACCATTAAATACATTATTATCAGGATCATTTACTAATTGAAGTACTTTATCATTTTCTCTATAAATTACTTCCCCAACAGTAATTTCATTTTTTTTAGGATCAAATGGATTAAATATTTCTTGTAAACTTTTATTTAAATTATCTATTCCATTTAATGATTTATACATTGGTGCTAATATTTGAATACTTTTATCATCATAACCTTTAGATATTGCTTTATGTACAATTTCATTAATATTTGCTAAAAGTGTTTCACTACTACATGGTATAAAATTATAATCATCTTTTTTATTCATAAAATGTTCATTTAAATCTTTATCTTTTATTTCATATGCTAAGTTTACTATATAACTATCTTCATTTTGTCTATAAAGTCTATTTAATTTTATAACATCAAGCATTTCTGATTCTATTAAATCTTTTAAAATTTGTCCTTGGCTTACGCTAGGTAATTGAAAATAATCACCCACTAAAATTAATTTTGCATCTCTTCTTATTCCTTTTAGTAAGCTAGACATTAATATAGTATCAATCATACTAGTTTCATCTACTATTATATATTTTTCAGAATTAGGATGGTATTCATCTACTCTAAATGTATTTCTATCTTTATCCCAACCTAAATACTTATGAATTGTTGAAGCAGGTAATCCTGTTGTCTCCATTAATTTTTTACTTGCTCTTCCTGTTGGTGCTAAAAGTGCTATTTCTCCTATTTTAATATTACAAATATTAAGAAGAAGGTTTGTAATCGCTTTAATTATAGTTGTTTTTCCTGTTCCAGGACCACCAGTTATTATTGTTAAATTATTATTAATTCCCTTAATTATAGCTTTTTTTTGCGATTCATCATAAATTATTTTAGTTTTCTTTTCAAGAGCTGCAAGTTTTTCTTCTAATTTAGGAAAATTATTTTTTTTCATATCATTTAAAAAGCATAATCTATCTGCTATATATTTTTCTGCTTCATATAAATCTTTTAAATAATATCTATCTTCTTCTATTATTATTTTTCCTTTTTTGTTTAATTTTATAAGTTCATATTCTAGTTTATCACTTTCAATATCAACGTATTCATTTATTTTAGTAAATATTTCATCTAGTAATGAATAAGTATCGCCAGAAGTAAAAGTTATTTCATTTAATAGATAAATAATAAGTGCACTTAATCTTCTTTCATCATTAATATCCATATTATTATTTATAGCAATTTCATCTACTAATTTAAAATTTAAATCTAATTCTTCAATTAATTCATATATATTATCATTAACTTTATCTAATGTTTTTTCTCTATATTTATTTAAAATACTAAGACTATCTTTTGTATTAAAACCCATTTTAGTTAGTTCTATTACTATGTTACTTGTTGATTGATAATTGGTTAAAATTTCATGTATTTTATTTATTTTTTCTTCTTTTAATCTTGGAATAGTTAAAAGTTCATTTGGATTTTCCAATATTGTTTCTATTGTTTTATCTTTAAATTTTGAAACTATTTTTTCTGCTGTTTTTTCTCCAATTGGAAATAAATCACTGGACAAAAATTCTACTAATTCATCTTTCTTTTCTGGTATAACATTTTCATATGATTCTACATTAAACTGTAATCCGTATTTTTTATGAAATATTAAGTCTCCTTTCATTAGATAATTATTTTTTAATCTTATATCGATAAAAGTTCCTACAAAATACACTGACACTTTTCCTTTTAATTCTACTACATCTGTTTCTGCTATTTTTAATACTCCAACAGTATATCCATTAGTTTTATTTGAAAAAATTTCGGTAACATATTTTCCTTTTATATATCCCATATTATCACGCTTCCTACATGAATTATAACATAAATGAAAATATAGTGAAAGGTAAATAATAAAAATATTACTTTTTTTTAATTTTTTTGATTTTATTCTTGACAAAATAAGTCCTTTCGTTTATTATAGTAATCACCAATTCAAATTTTAAGCGAATTGGTGCTAGTATCACACTAGCCAACCCCTTTTTATTCTTTTTGGGAGGCTGTTCCATAGGGGGTCAGCCTCTTTTTTTTATATTATTAAAATATAAATATTTTTTTATATTTAAAAAGCTATTTCAAAACAAATATTCATTTTGAGATAGCTTTTATTGTTATTTTATATTATTTAAAATAATCTTAATATATCATTAAATGTTACATAAAGCATAAGTGCTAATAATAGGAAAAATCCAATATTATGTATTATATTTTCTACGTATGTAGGAACTGGCTTTCTAATTATTTTTTCAATTATTAAAAATAGTATTCTTCCTCCATCAAATGCTGGTAATGGTATTAAATTAATAACACCAACATTTATTGATAAGAAAGCAATTAAATAAAGAATATTTTCAATTCCAAGTTTTGCTTGTTCTCCTACTACTGTATATATTCCTACTGGACCAGATAATTCTTTTATTGCTACTCCACCTGTAAATAATGATTTTACTGTTACTAGCATAAGTTTGAATAAAGATCCTGTAGTTTGAAAAGCATATTTAAATGATGGAACTATTCCACGTTGTACTTCTCCTGATCCACGTTCAACCCCAATTAAATAAGATACTGTGCCATCTTCAGCTTTAGACTCTTTTGGTGTTAATTTTACTGTCTTTTCTTTACCATCATCGTTTTTTAAAGTTATTTCTAATTCTTTTGTTTTATTAGTTTGAATTAAAAGTTGTACTTCACTCCAACTGCTTACTTTATCTCCATTTATACTTGTTATTATGTCTCCTTTTTCTATTCCAGCTTCATATGCTGGATATCCTACACTAACAGATTTTATTACTGGTTTTAAAGAAACACTTCCAAAAATTAATGCACTTACAAGTAAAACTACAAAACATAAAATAAAATTATTCATTGGACCTGCAAACATAATTAAAAATCTTTTGATAAAACTTTTATTATAAAGTTTACGGTCTTTTTTTATTTTTGAGTCATCATCTACTTCTTCTCCAGCAAGTCTAACAAAACCTCCTAAAGGAATTAATCTTATACAATATTCTGTTTCGCCTTTTTTGTCTTTTTTGCCAAATATTTTAGGTCCCATACCTATAGAAAATTCATATACATATACTCCAGCCCATTTAGCAAAAATAAAATGTCCAAATTCATGTACTAATATGATTACTCCTAATATTAATATAAACCAAATTAATGTCATCTTTTCCTCCTAAAAAATATTTATAAGTAACCTAAATAATATTGTTACAAATATAACACTATCTAACCTATCAAGAATTCCTCCATGACCAGGTATTAAATTTGAATAATCTTTTTTATCATAAAATCTTTTTATGCTACTAAAAAACAAATCTCCAAACTGTGATATTATTGATAATAATAAGCTTATTACTATTATACTAAAAAGTGATAAATCTCCAATAAGAGCATTATAGAAAGTTGCACCAATAAAGCATCCCATAACACTTCCAATAATACTTCCTTCGATTGTTTTTTTAGGAGAAATACTAGTTAGTTTATTTTTTCCAATTAATCTTCCTCCAATATAAGCATATGTATCTGTCATAAAAGAAATTAAAAATATATAAATACATAAACAAATATTTTCATCTCTAAATTTTATTAAACTATTAAATGCTATTCCTAAAATCATAATAGCATATATTATATAAGAGTTATTATTTATATTATATTTATTATTAGATAAAATATTAATTATTGCTAAACAAATTATAGGAATACCAAATAAAGCTAAATAATCTATACTATAAAAGGTATTATTAAGTACTACTGCTAATAACGATATATAACCTATGATATTAAATAAATCAAATTTTTTTACTTTTTCATTAATATTTATTAGTTCATAAAATCCAAATAAAGCACAAAGGCTCATAACTGCATAAAATAAACCTTTACCATAAGCAATAGATATTACAAGTATAAGTACTATAAAGAATGCACTAATAGTCCTTTTTTTCATATCCACCAGTTCTTTCTAAAATAATTATAATATAAATAACTAATTTAGACAATATTTTTATTTATTCTTTACACTAATTTATTTGTTTATATTTTTGTATGTTTAGAAAGATTTTATTTATTAAAAAATATTATATTTTTAATTTTGCATTAATATTTGCTGACCTTTAATTAAATCATAATTTATCAGATTAGTACCATCTAAATTTTCTTTATACATATTAATTCCTGTAATTTGACTATTTTCATAAGTTTTATAGTAATATATGCCTTTATCCATATTACAACAAGAGCTATAGATTGTTATTTCATATTTTCCTTCGCCCATATATACGCAACCTCTTTGTTGATCTACTGAACCTAATATATGGAAAAACTGACTGATACTTTCTGATTCTGATTCTCCAGATAAAGAATTTAGTTTTGTAAATGTTGCTTTTACAAATCTTGAAGCAGATGATAAATCACCAGGTAATCCTAATGCTCCCATACCACGGCTATATGGTTCAAGGTTTATTTTTTTAGAAAAATTGTTAGTTGGTTGTTGTATTGATAAACTCATATAGTTATTTAAGTTAAACATATGAATATCAAAAGTTGGATTATTTGTTAGAACTCCTACTTTATTATCATATATTTTTAATCCATCTTTAACACTTTCTACAGTTAATGAATTTTCTTTATCTGATATAATCCAGTGCAATGGTGAAACTGGTAATTGTTCACTAAAATTTATATTAACAATATTTATTTTGCTTAATAGTTTTTTTACATCTTCTAAATTAGCACATTGTGATAAAACCCATGGAATAAATTCAAATGGAGCAATATTATCTTTATCAGTTTGCTCAGTTTTGTAATCAGCATTAGTAGGAAAATTTAATCCTGCCATTCCAAGTCCTTTTTCATTTATTGCATCATAATAAAGTGGATAATTATCTGTTACATATGCCATACCAATAATAGCATAATGTTTATTAATATCATTTACTTTTCTAAATTTAAATGGATAATTTCTAGGTGTTATTGTAACTGTCTCTTTATAAGAATATTCTAAATCTAAATTTCTTCCAAAATAATGATCTTTTGTA
>CANPWS010000066.1 GCA_947584955.1 uncultured Bacilli bacterium
CATGCTGGTGGCTATACAATGATGACACCTAAAGAAGAAACGTTTAACTATACTAAAAAAGAGTTATTAGAATCAATATGTGGTTTATTAGGTGGACGTGTAGCCGAAGAAGTAACATTTAAAGAAATTACAACTGGTGCTCACGATGATTTTAAAAAGGCTACTAAAATTGCAAGAAGTATGGTAACAGAATACGGTATGAGTAATTTAGGACCAATGATGTTAGAAGAACCAGATGGAAATACTTTCTTAGGAAGAGATTACACAAAAAATAGAAATATTTCTGATAAAGTTGCACACGAAATAGATGAAGAAATGCGTAGTATTATAAATACTTGTTATGAAAGAACTAAAAAAATAATTAGTGAAAATAAAGATTTATTAAAATTAATTGCAGATACTTTATTAGAAGAAGAAACAATAACTAAAGAACAAATTGATTATTTAGTAGAACACGGTCATTTACCAAAAGATGATATTACCGAAGAAGAAGATATTGAAAAAGACGAAAGTGAAAAAACTACTAAAGAAGATAAAAATAAAAAAAAGAAAAGCGAAGAATAAATAAAAGCCACGTTTCTTAGATATAGAAATGTGGTTTTTATAATTAAGAACTTCTTATGCAAAATTAAAAGGACTGCCTCAATGCTATACAATCCTTATTTTTATAACTAGAACTAATCATCTGGTAACCTTATAATTATTTCCCCTTCTTTAGAATACAAATATTTTTCTCTTGCATATCTTGCAATATAAGTAGGATCAGCTAACTTTTGAATATCTGATTCTAACATTTTTTCTTCTTCATCTAGCTTAACAAGTTCAGATTTCAAAAACTCTTTTTGTTCTTCCATTTCTTTTATTTTTTTAACATTATAGAAAAATTTATAACTTAGCATAGAAATAATAAATCCAAAAAGAAGAAATGCCAAAAATAATCTACCTTTAGCGATTTTTCCAAACTTTTTTTTCTTATAAACTTTCTTTGCTATATTATCACCTTCTTCTATTAATTACATTATAGCACACTTAATTTTTTTTTACAAACAATTTACTATGTACAAAATTAGAAAAAATATAACCTAATATTATCATTAAGAAAAAATAGTAATGTATAATTCCATTATTAATTTGTAAAAGAAATAAGAAATAAATAATTGCTATAACTAATGAAAATAAAATTGAAATAATAATTCTAACATATATTTTTTTACTATAAATATACTTATATAAAATTTCTAAAAGTAAATAAATTAAAAGTCCGTATATAAAAGAAAAGATTAATGAAAAAATTTGAATTTTTAATATCATTATTTAAATAATTTAGTTATTATAGAACTTTCTTTATCTTTTTTAGCACCAGATTCTATATAAGCCATACTATCTAATCTTCCTTTTATTGAAACATTTCCTTGATAAGTATCTAATTTTATTATTTCCAAATCTTCCCCTTTAATTACTAAAAAACCTAAAGTAGTTTCCATAAAAAACTCTTCATTATCAAAACTTTCTATTTTTTTTACACCTGTTACTAAAATATTTTTTCTTTCGGAAATTGAAATCCCATGATTAAAGGTATTTTCTAATTCTTTTGTCTTGTCCATATAATCCTCCTAGAAAATTATATGTTAAAGAATATTAATTATAACAAAAAAAAAACTCTTAATAGAGTTTATTCTGCACTTTCATATGCTTTTAAAATTTCATCTGTAAACATTTGACGAGTTTCTTTATTTATAGGATGAGCTACATCTTCATGTACAGTGCCTTCAGCAGTATATTTTTCTCTACTAGGCATTGCAATAAATAATCCTCCATCTCCTTCAATAATTCTAATTCCTCTTACTACAAAGCAATCATCCAAAGTTACTGAAGCGATTCCTCTCATCCTTGAATTTTCTTTTTCAACTTTATGAACATTTACTGAAGTAATCTTCATGTGTCTCAACTCTCCTTCTAGAAACATTATTTCTAATTACATTTTATATTAAATCATATTAAAAATCAAGTATTTTGTTATATTTTGTCAAAAAAAATTTCAATAGTGTTTGTTAAAATATCACAATAATTAAAACTCTTAATTTCATCTGTATCCAATTTTACAATAAAAATATTATTATAAACCTCTTTTATAACTCCATTATAATCTTCTTTTTTATTTCTACTACCATTATAAATAATTTTTACACTCTTTCCAATGTTATTATTAATACTTTCTTTTATTTTTTTTAATGTCATTAAACACCTCCTATATTATCTTGGATATCCAATATACATAGTACCTTTTGTTATTATTCCTCCTATTCCATCACTCTTATATCTTGTACTATTTAATATTTTAAGCAAATCAATATTAGTATTTCGATCAGAAAATGCGACCATAGTTGCAACGATTGCAGGGTCTAACGCATGAATATTAATTTTTTTAGGACTAGATGCAAAATTAGAACCTGCTTTAATTAATTCTTCATAATCCGATTGACAAGCACCAGATATTATAATTAATTTGTCTTGTGATTTTTCATATTTTCTTGCTTCTCTTACTGCTTCAGCAAAATTACTAGTATTTTTATATTGAGTATTATTTCTTTTTTTACGATAATAAGCATCATGTCCAGTGAGTACTAAAATATCTGGTCTATATTTTTCTAATAATGAAAAAATATTATTGGCAAATTCATCTTCTTTTAAATAAATTCCATATGCTTTAATTTTATTTTTGTCATAAAAATTCATACATTTTTGTAAATAATCTTTATCCCCATCAATATGTAGTACTTTTCCTGGAAGATAAAAATACTCATTTCTATCTAACGTTCGATAATTATTAATCTCTGGGTCAAAGTCATTTTTTACTTCCGATGATACATGTACTAAATCTTCTTTAGTACTATCTGCACAAAGTCTTACACTAACTCCTTTTAATATATAATTATCATTAGCAATATCTATAATTTGAAATACTATATCATTGTCATATGATTTTCTAGTAACATAGTCACCAATAGCAAACATTGATCTCACCCATAAAAATATATGATAATTCTTCTTATAAAATTACAAATTTTAATTGTTACAGCAATAAATTATTTTATTAGGTATCCATTATAATCAATAATTTTAAATTAATATAAACTATACTGAAAGGAGTAATATAAAATGTACGGATATGGTTATGGTGGATATGGTTATGATGGTTTTGGCGGTGGTAATTGGCTTTGGATAATAATAGTCGTATTAATTATTTTCTTTGTATTATTCTGGGGTAATGGTAATAACAATTGTGGATGCAACAATAGACCACCACAAAATTGTTGTTAACAAAAAAAGCATTCTCTCTTAAGAGTGCTTTTTTTCCAATTCATAAAGTGTATTTGCTAAATCTATAAATACTTCTACACTAACATTCTCCGCTCTATCTGTTAATTTTAAATTATATTTGTTTAATATATCATTTACAACAGATAAATTGTAATTACTTAAATTATTTTTTAAATTTTTTCTTTTATATTTAAAACTATCTTTTAATAATTTTTCAAAATATAATTTATTATTTATAATAATTTCTTTATCTTTTTTAGTAAGCATTATAACGGCACTATCTACATTTGGTACTGGAGTAAATGAATTTCTGGATACTTTAAATAATTTTTTTGCATCATATAATGAATTTACATAAGCAGTAATATATCCATAATCTTTTGTACCTGGTTTTGAGCATAATCTATCTGCAACTTCATTTTGTACCATTATAATTATTTTATCTGCGGATATTTCTTTAATTAACTTATCAATAATAGGCGATGTAATATAATATGGTAAATTTGCTATAACATATAATTTTTTATAATCATATATTTTTATTTCTTTAGCTATATCTTCTTTTAAAAAATCATTAAATATTATTTTGTAATTTTCAAAATTACCAAGATTATTATTTAAAATTTCTTTTAGGCGTAAATCTATTTCGTATAAAATAGAAAATTTACATTGGGGTATTATTTTACTTGAAAGCATTCCTGAACCTGGTCCTATTTCTATAACTAAAGTCTCTTTATCTATATTTGATAAATCTACTATTTTTTGTATTACATTAATATCATTTATAAAATTTTGACCCAATGATTTTTTATATTCAAAATTTTTTAACATAATTTTCCCTCAATACAATTAAATAATATGTTTGAATTTTTGTCAAGAAAAAAAGAATAGATTAACCTCCTATTCTTAATATTTCAAATGTTACATTAAATGTTCTTGGGATAGCTTCACTTTCACTAAAAGCAAGTAAATCAAAGTTTGTTAAACATCCCGTTGCACTTCTACAATTATCAAATCCAACTGTTGCACCTCTATCTAAAACTATTGCCATGATAGGATCATTACCTGGAATTGTAATTCTAACTATTGAATTATAAGGTATACTACTATCTGCAGCTACAATTCTAACATTTCCAAATTCGTAATCATCATATGTAATTGTAAATGCAGGTTGAATAACACCATCAACTATATCAGCAATATGATATCCAGATGAAGTTGAAACTCTATTTGTAGTATAATCTCCACATCCATAGCAGTCTGGTCCATATCCAGTTAAAATTCCAACATAACTACTAAGAACTGGTTTGTTCATAAAATAATTATCAACTACAGGTTCTGGTTCTGTTATATTTTGATTATCGACTCCTAAAGATTCAAATACTGGTACCTCATTATTAATATCTTGACTTTCTGCGTTTTGCTCTTCTTTATAATAAACTTGTGATAACATTTCCATTTCTTTACTATCAATTTTAACTTCTTTAAAATTAATATTTCTAATAGTAAAAAAAACAAACAAAGCACCTATCAATATTTGCGATGAAATAATTAACAGCTTAGGTACTACCTTTTTCATTTAGCTCACCTCTATTATTTTAAACGCTAAAATAATTCTATCATGAAATAAATTAAAAGTCAAATAGCCTTAAAGCATTATTGGTAGTTACACTTTTTACTTCTTCTACACTAATTCCTTTAATTTTACTAACTCTCTCAGCAATTAAAGGAATATATTTAGGCTCATTTTTGTACCCTCTATATGGCTCTGGTGTTAAATAAGGACTGTCTGTTTCTAATAAAATATATGATAAATCTGTATTTTTTATAACCTCAATAATATTCTTTGCATTTTTAAAAGTAATTATACCTCCTACTGAAATATAAAATCCTAATTTTATAAATTCTCTAGCCATCTCTTTACTACCACTAAAACAATGAATAACACCTCTAACATTATATTCTTTCAATATATTATATGTATCTTGAATACTATCTCTACTATGAACTATTACAGGTAAATTATATTTTTTAGCTAACTTAAGCTGTCTAATAAAATGATCTTTCTGTTTTTCTTTATCAGTATTATCATAATGATAATCAAGTCCAATTTCCCCGATTGCTACAATTTTCTTATTTTGTAAATTTTTTTCTAAAAATTCATAATCTTTTAAAGTAACATTATCTAAATTAGTTGGATGAAATCCTATTGCACCATATAAAACAGAATATTTACTAATAAGTTCTAATACTTCTTTATTAGTTTTTAAATCACAACCATTATAAATAATTTTTTTTACATCGTTTTCTTTTGCATTTTCTATTATCTTAGAAACATCATTATAATATTCTTTATCAAGATGACAATGAATATCTATATACATAAAAATCCCCCTATCTAAAATTTTTAATTAAAATAGATTTAATTATAAAAATTAAGATAAAAAGCAAATAAAGTACATCTATTAACTGAATATTATTTCTAATATAAAACATTATAAATGCTAAAATATTCAAACAATAAAATACATTTTTTAAATTTATCTTTTTCTTAAGCATTGCTTCTTCTTCCTTTCTTTTTAAACGAAACTAAATACTGCAACACTACATTATCAACTATAACAAAAATTAAAATAGTTGTAAATATTATTATAAAATGTTTTTGTTTTTGACATTTTTATGTAAATAGTATTTTTTATAATTAATATATAAAAAAAAGACTACTTTTTTATTTTTGGGTAGTCTAATTTTTTTTAACTTCAATTCTTTGAAATAATACTTCTGGATTATTTACTTTTGTTCCTTTTTTATAATATCCAAATTTATCTAATGTATCATATGAAATATCATTTGTATTTATTTGATTAAATATTTTCTGTGCAGTCGTAGGTAAAAATGGACTTAATAAGACTGTAGCATATCGAATTGATTCCATTAAATTATATAAAACTGTAGCTAATCTTACTTTTTTACTTTCATCTTTTGCTAATACCCAAGGCATTGTATCATCTATATATTTATTACATTTTCTATAAACTTCAAAAATAGAATCTAATGCCAATGATACTTCAAATTTATTCATATATTTATCAACATTTTCCTTTAAAGATAATACTTGATTCTTTAATTCTAAATCCACATCTTCTTCGGCTTGTTCTTTATTTAAAATAGTACCATCAAAATATTTGTTTACCATGCCAATTGTTCTATTTACTAAATTACCAAGTACATTTGCTAAGTCAGCATTAGTTCTATTAATTAATGCTTCTTCAGAAAATGTACCATCACTTCCAAATGGAACTTCTCTTAATACAAAATATCTAACAGCATCTACCCCATATAAATCAATATAATTTCTAGGATCTTGATAATTACCTGCACTTTTCGAAATACGTTCGCCATTAATAACTAACCAACCATGACCAAATACTTGATGAGGTAATTCTATATCTAAAGCCATAAGCATGATAGGCCAAATTATTGTATGAAATCTAACTATTTCTTTTCCAACAATATGAACATCCGCAGGCCAATATTTTTTAAATAAGCTATTATCATTTGATAAATAACCAAGTGCTGATATATAATTAGATAATGCATCTAACCATACATAAACAACATGTTTATCATCAAATGTTACAGGAATTCCCCATTTAAAAGATGTTCTAGATACACATAA
>CANPWS010000067.1 GCA_947584955.1 uncultured Bacilli bacterium
CCTTTTTATCTTTTTCCATTTCTATCCCCTTTTAAATTAGCTTTTTAAGTAAATCATCAAATTCTTCTTGTATTTCTTTTAATCTTTGCTCTGTACGAGCCTCATATCTCATTGTAATATTTGGTCCTGTATTAGAGGCTCTAACTAAAGCAAAACCATCTTCAAAGTTAGCTTTTACTCCATCGATAGTTAAAATATTATAATTTTTACTTTCACAATATTTTTTTACTCCATCTACTATTTCAAATTTCTTAGTATCTTCAACTTTTATTTTTAATTCTCTAGTTGAGTAATATTTATTTACTCCTTCAAGTAAACTACTTAATTTCTTATCTGTATAAGATAATCTTTCAATTAATCTAATTGCAGCATATATTCCATCATCATATCCTGGAAATTTATCACGATAATATACATGTCCTGATAATTCTCCACCAAGTGGATAATTGCCATCATAACTATATTTTCTTGTATAGGAATTTCCTGTTCTTGTACAATTTGGTTTTATACCTAATTTTATTAACTCATCTTCTAGTGCTTTAGAACATTTTACATCATAAAATGCTTCTTTTTTGTTTACTTTATCTGCTAAGTATCTCCACATTATAATTAAATATTTATCAATATCAATCATATTACCTTGTTCATCTACTATTCCAACTCGGTCTCCATCGCCATCAAATCCTACACCTAAATCTGCATGATTTTTTATTACATATTCTTTTAAATCTTTTAAGTTTTCTTCTACTAATGGATCAGGATGATGATTTGGAAAATTTCCATCTGATTTATTATAAAGTGGTATTTTCTCTATATTAAGTCTATCAAATATTCTATCTGCAATAATACTTGTAGTACCATTTCCACAATCATAAACTATTTTAACTTTTCTTTCTCCTAAATTAATATTATCAGTAAGTAATTTTATATACTCTAAATCAATATTACAATCTGTTACTATACCTTTTCCTTGTGTATAATCTTCTTTTGTTATAATATCATATAGTTCCAAAACATCGCTTCCAAATGCATTATGTATTCCATTATATGAAAATTTAAATCCATTATACTCTTTTGGATTATGACTAGCTGTTATCATCATACTACATGATGCTTTATAATAATTAGTAGCAAAATAACACATTGGAGTACTAGCAAGTCCTAATCTGTAAACATTAACTCCAGAATCAACTAAGCCCTTTAATACATTTTCTTCAATTTTGGGAGATGATAGCCTATTATCATAAGCAAGCATAGTATTTTTAAGTCCCAACTTAATTATTTTACTTCCAAAAGCTCTACCTATATGATAAGATACTTCATCATTTATATCTTCTCCATATATTCCCCTTATATCATATTCTCTAAACATTAATTTATTAACTTTCATTTTAACTCCTTTCTTATCATCTTGGATGAAACATATTATAATTTTCTTTTAAAAATTCATTATCTATATTTGTATATATTTGTGTTGTAGATAAATTACTATGTCCAAGCATAACCTGAATACTTCTTAAATCTGCCCCATTATTAAGTAAATGCGTTGCAAATGAATGTCTAAGCATATGTGGTGTTATATCTTTTTCAATTTTCATTTCTTTTGCAACATTTTTTAAGATAAACAAAAAGCCATGTCTGCTTATTGCTTTACCATGATTATTTAAAAAAATTTTATCACATAAATATCCTTTTTTCATACTATCACGATATTCATTTATATATATTTTCAAATATTTTAATGCTATTTCCCCAATTGGCACTACTCTTTCTTTACTACCTTTTCCATAGCATCTTACATATCCTTTTTCTAAATCAATATCAGATAAATCTAATTTAACTAATTCACTTACTCTAAGTCCCGTTCCATACATTAATTCGATCATAGCTTTATTTCGATAATCATAAGCATTATTAAGTGGCATATCTAATAGTTTATCTACTTCTTCAATTGATAATGTATTTGGTAATTTTTTATAAAATCTCGGAACATCTATTTTTAAACTTATATCTTCTATTTGATATTTATTTGATAAATATTTATGAAATTTCTTTATAGAACTAATTTTTCTAACCACTGAATAAATACTATATTCTTCATCATCTAAATATTTTAAATATTCATAAATATCATAACGGGAGATTTTTAAATAATTATTTATATTTCTTTTTTCAATAAATGATAAATATTTGTAAGTATCATATAAGTATGATTCACAAGTTGTTTTTTCTTCTAAATGTTCTTCATGTATTAGAAAAAATTTATAGTCTGTTAATATTTTCTTATTATCAGCATTTAATTTTAATTTTTCTATCTCTATCATATTTATCACATTCTAAGTATAACAAATATTTAAAAAAAAATAAAGATATATACATTTTTTTTACAAATAATTATTATTAATTTTTATATATTTTTAATTATTTTATTTCTAATGATATTATTTTATAGAGCAAATTAATTATTTTATTAATTTTATAAATATAATATTTAATATTAATTAATAATCAATATCTAATTATTAGATAATTTAATTATATACTAAACATATGTTTGCTATATTAGTTGACTATCATAAATTGTTATAGTATAATTATATTACTTTTAACTTTAGTTGAATGTAAGGTGATAATCTAAAAAAGATAAATTTTGTTCAAGTTTTAATGTCTATGTGTGCCTTAAACAAAACGAAAGGAATGTGTGGTTGTTATGGAAGATATGATTTCTATTAAACTTAGACCAAATAAATTAGAAGATATTATTGGTCAAAAACATTTAGTTGGTGAAAATAAAATTTTATATAATCTTATTAAAAACAAGAAATTATTTTCGATGATTTTATATGGTAATCCAGGAATTGGTAAAACTTCTATTGCAATTGCAATTGTTAATGAACTTGGTCTTAAATATCGAATGCTAAATGCTGTTATTAATAATAAAAAGGACTTTGATATTGTTGTAGAAGAAGCCAAAATGTTTAATGGTCTCGTTTTAGTTATGGATGAAATACATAGATTAAATAAAGATAAACAAGATTTGTTACTTCCTTATTTAGAAAGTGGACTTATTACTTTAATTGGTATGACTACCTCTAACCCATATCATTCAATTAATCCTGCTATTAGAAGTAGATGTCAAATTTTTGAATTGTTACCTTTAACTGAAGATGATATAGTTGAAGCTATTAATAAAGTTGTTAATAATAATATTTTAAAAAATTTAAAGATAGATAATGAATGTGCAAAATATATTGCTGTTGTAAGTGGTGATGATTTAAGAAGAGCTTATAATCTTTTAGAAGTTGCATACTATTCTACTACTGATGGATTAGTAACAATGGAAATATTAAAAAATATAAATGGACAAGCAAAAATATTTTTTGATAAAAATGAAGATGGATATTATGATGTAATTAGTGCTTTTCAAAAATCTATTAGAGGAAGCGATGTAAATGCTAGTTTGCATTATTTAGCAAGGCTTATCGAAGCAGATAATTTGGATATTATTTTAAGAAGGCTTGCGGTAATTGTTTATGAAGATATTGGACTAGCTAATCCTAGTATGGGACCAAAGGTTATGGCTGCAATTGAATCAGCTAAAATGTTAGGACTTCCTGAAGCTAGAATTCCTCTTGCAGAAGTTGTTATCGAACTTGCTCTTTCTCCTAAAAGTAATTCTGCTGTTGCAGCGATTGATTTAGCTCTTAATGAAATTCATAGTAAAGATGTTGGATTAGTTCCATCCCATTTAAAAAATGGTAATCCTAATTATTTATATCCACATAATTTTAAAAATGATTACGTTAAACAAGATTATTTACCTGAAAAAATTAAAAATAGTATTTATTATCATCCTAAAACTAACAAAAATGAAATAATATTAAAAGATATAATGGATAAACTTAAAAATAGTTAAAAAGTTGATATAGATTTGCTTATATCAACTTTTAATTATGTCATTAATAACATAACTTGCACAGTACATTCCCGCAGTCGCAGGTACAAAAGATATTGATGATATTTTACCTTGTATTTTTTTAGGTTCTTCTATTGAACTAACGACGGGAATTTTTTCTGTTATTTTATTATCTTTTACAAATTTTCTTATCTTTTTAGCAAGTGGATCATATTTAGTTTTTCTTATATCAGTAATAGATAAAAGTTCAGGATTTAATTTATTTCCTGTGCCCATACAACTTATTAGTTTTATTTTTCTTTTAGTACACTCTAATATTAATTGTTCCTTTACTTTAATACTATCACAAGCATCTACTACATAATCTAATTTATAATCAAATATTTTATTAGTATTTAATTCATCTAATTTCTCACATAAAATATCTATATTAACATTCGGATTAATTTTTTTAATTCTTTCTTTTATTACATCTGTTTTATATAATCCAATATTATCTTGAAGAGCTATTATTTGTCTATTTAAATTAGTTATATCTATTTTATCAAAATCTATAATAAGTATTTTTTCAATACCACTTCTTATAAGTGCTTCGACTGCATAGCCTCCTACTCCACCTACTCCTATGACAGCAACTTTTTTATCTTTAATTTTTTGATAATTTTCTTCACCAATTAGTTTTAATTCTCTTTCAAACATATTATCACCTTTTTAATTATATCATTTATTTAATTAATCTCGTATTTTTATATGAGTTTCCCTTAATTGTTTTTCAAATACAGTTCCAGGACAACCCATCATTTGATCCATTCCATTTGCACCAAGTGGAAATGCTACCATCTCTCTTATATTTTCTTCATCTGTTAAAAGCATTAATATTCTATCTATTCCAGGAGCCATTCCTGCATGTGGTGGAGCACCATAATTAAATGCCGTATATAGTGATGGAAATTTTGATTTAACAACTTCTTCATCATATCCTGCAATTTCAAAGGCTTTTTTTAATATTTCTGGACTATGATTTCTTACTCCCCCAGAAGCCATTTCATATCCATTACAAACAAAATCATATTGATATGCTAATATATCAAAAGGATTTTTAGTATTAAGTGCTTCTAAACCACCTTGTGGCATACTAAATGGATTATGTGAAAATTCTATATTTCCATCTTCTCCTTCTTCATAAAATGGAAAATCATTAATAATACAAAATTCAAATTTATTTTTATCTATTAAATCAAGATCTATTCCCAATTTAGTTCTAAGACTACCAGCAAGTTTTGCACATGTTTTTTTATCCGCAATTATAAATAAAACTGATTTTGGTTTCAACTGCATCTTACTAATTATTTGCTTTTTTTCATTATCAGTTAAAAATTTATCTAATGAAGATTTAAATGTCATATCATCATTTACTTTAATATATGCTAATCCTGATCCACCAATTGATTTTATATATTCTTCCATATTCTTAAACCATGAATTTGATTTTTCTAAATTTTCTACTTTAATTGCTCTTACTACGTTATCTTTAAATGGAGCAAATGATGTG
Source organism: uncultured Bacilli bacterium (assembly GCA_947584955.1). The sequence continues at coordinate 5,469 of CANPWS010000067.1, forward strand.
TTTTTAAAAATATCTGTTATATCTTCAATTATAAGAGGATTACGTAAATCTGGTTTATCAGAACCATATTTTAACATTGCTTCTTTATATGGTATTTTTTTAAATGGTCTTTCACTTACTTTTTTATTTCCAAATTTTGTAAAAATATCATAAAAAACTTTTTCTCCTACTTCATATACATCATTTTCAGTAGCAAAACTCATTTCAAAATCTAATTGATAAAACTCACCATATAATCTATCACTTCTAGGATCTTCATCACGAAAACATGGTGCAATTTGAAAATATCTGTCAAATCCTGATACCATAAGAAGTTGTTTAAATATTTGAGGTGCTTGTGGTAAAGCATAAAATTTTCCTTTAAATTTCCTTGATGGTATGATAAAGTCTCTTGCTCCTTCTGGACTTGAGGCAGTAATTATTGGTGTTTGTACCTCTAAAAAATTCATATCTTTCATTGTTTTTCTAATAAAGTCTATTACTTTGCTTCTAAATACTATTTTGTCATGTACTTCTTTATTTCTTAAATCTAAGTATCTGTATTTTAATCTGGTATCTTCAAATGATTCTTTTGATTTTTTTATTTCAAATGGTAATGTATTTACACATTTTCCAAGTATCTCAAAATTTTTAATTTCTATTTCTATTTCTCCTGTTTTCATATTAGGATTAATCATATCATCTGTTCTTTTTTTTACTATTCCGCTTACAGTAATGGTGCTTTCTCTTGTTACATCTTCAAAGTTTTTTGGTTCATTACTTATAAGTTGCACTACTCCTGTTTCATCTCTTACAGTCATAAACATTAATGATCCTAAATTTCTTATTGATTCAATCCATCCTGCTACTCTAACTTCTTTGTTTACATAATCTTTATTGACATCACCGCAATAAATATTTCGATAAATATTATTCATTTTTCCTGCTCCTTCTTAAATAAATAAAAATCCATAAAATTAAGGGCGAATTTTTCTTTTCCGCTGTGCCACCTTACTTTATAGATTTTAATCTATCTTTTTTCTTTTAACGCTTGAATTTGCGATTATTTTATAATTTAGTGTCTTTCTTTATAATTAGTTACTAACTTCCACCAAATGTTAGTTCTCTATAAAAACTTTTTATAAATACTCTTCCAAATCAATAATTTACATTTATTATATTAGCACTAAAAATTATATTAGTCAACTTAAAATTTATATGTTATTTTAAATAATATTATCTTAATATTTAAAGTAATAATTATTTTTTTAAATATAGTAAATAAGTATTTTTATTACATTTCACTTTCTACTCTAAATGGATTTGTTATTTCTCCTGTTCCATATTTTAAGCAGTCAGATTTTAATGAGATTACTGGTCTTATTCCTTTTATTTCACTTCCCCAGTTACTTCTAAAGTATCCATTGGTATGAACACTAAATGCAGAATTATATTTTTTATAATCAAATGTATGAGGTGTCATGGTCCAATAATCAAATCCTGTATATAAATAATATAATCTATTAGCATTTTGTCCTATTTTACCTTCA
>CANPWS010000068.1 GCA_947584955.1 uncultured Bacilli bacterium
ATTAGGTGCTACACAAATTATTGGGTAACACTCAACACTGCAATATTGAATGTTCCTTTTTTATTTTATGCAAATTTATTTGACAAATACATCATAACATAAAAACGTGCTTTTATCAAGTACGTTTTCTATTTTTACTCGAATTTTCCGAGTTTGGTATCAATCTGGTGGAGGTGAGGGGAGTCGAACCCCTGTCCGAAAATATCTTAATTTGAGCTTCTACAAGTTTATTTAGTTAATATTTATTCAAAAATATATATGTTAACTAACAAATTTAATATATTTTCTAGTTTAGAATATTATTCATTGTGAGTCCTAAACAATAAACACAATATAGCTTGTTTTATAAGTCCTATTTACTACTCACAAGCAAAGTAATAATAGAACCTGTTGCTGCTAATTATTAAGCATATGCAACAGCATTTTTGTAGCTGTTTCCAGTTATATTTAATTTTCCCTTTAACGTAAGGTATGATAACGACTTGCGACTCAATCAATAATACTCCCGTCGAAGCCAAAAGGCACCCCCATTTGGTAAATAAATTATAACATTTAAATAATAATCTGTCAATTTAAGTAATATAAAAAGTATTAACAAAAATTGTTAATACTCATTTGATAATAAATTTTACACCGTTTTTAACGTTTTCAATTGTAATATCATATTCTAAAAATTGGAGTGTCTTTTTAACAATTGATAGTCCATAGCCAAATATACCTTTAATACCTTTTTCATAAGGCGTAAATATACTATTTAGTATTTTAGCATCAATATTTGGACCATCATTATAAAATGTAATTTTGTTATTTTTAATTGTAATTTTTACTGTCTTATCAGCATATCTAATAAAATTGTTCAAAATATTATCAATTATTGCTTCCCACATATCACTGCTTCCACGAAAGACTGTATTGTTATCCATTTCTAAAATGAATTTAACATCAGAACGTGCAATTTTAAACTTTTCCACAGAACTGTTGATAATTTCTTTTATATCGTATTTAACATTTAAATTTTCTTTTTGTTCTTTAATATAATTTAATTTATTTAAATATAATAAGGAGTGAACTTTGATTTCTAATTTATTTAATTGCTCTTTAATTATTTCGAGAGATTTTTCTTTTGTTTCAATACCATCTTCACTAGCTTCAATATAGGATTTCATGACTGTTATAGGAGTTTTAAAGTCATGTGAAATATTTTGATACATTTGATTTTTATATAGTTCATTTTCTTTTAAATAAGTTCTCATATTTGCAAGAGCCAAATCTAAAGTATAAAGTTCGTCATCATAACTATCATTTACTTCATGATTATATGAATCATTATCAATATTATCAATTTTTTCTTTTAATTTTTTAATTCTATTTACTAGTTTTTTAGACCAAGCAAGTATTATCAATGAAACAATAGCAAAAGTAATACCAACAATTATTAAAATAACTAAAAAAATATTCCTTTTCATATCTAAAATATATTTATCATTAGTTATTGCTATTTTAATTCCATTTTGAGTGTCTACTTTATAATAATAATATGTGAATTGATTAAATTTGATTTTTCCGTAATCATTTTTAATTTTACTAATAATAGTGTTTAAGTTTTCTAATTTAATAATTGATTTAAGATTTTCAGAAATAGTAATATTTTCTGTACTATCATTGATATAAATGAATGCTACTTCACTATTTAACTTATCACTTATATCATAAGCACTTTCCAGAAAATTAAGTGGCTCTTTTAAATAATTATATAAATTTTCTTCATATATTGGTAATAGGGTTTTAGGAAGGATTATACCAAGTGATATTACAATTATACTTACAATTAATATAAAAATATATAATAATTGTTCAGTTAATGAAAATTTATTTTTCATGTTAATCTATATCCGAATCCATAAATAGTATTTATATTAAGTTTAGGCATCTTTTTTCTAAGCCTTCTGACTAAGTCATCAACAACTCTATCATTACCAAAATAATTTTGTCCCCAAATATTATTTAGGATATCGTCTCTTGAGAATTGTTTATTTTTATTTATAATAAACATATGAAGTAAGTCAAATTCTAATGTAGTTAAATTAATTTCTTTATCATTATCTAAAACAATTCTTTTGTCAACATCAATTAAATAGTTACCGTATATAAGCTTTTGAATATCTTTCGAATAGACTCTTTTAATTATGTTGTTTACACGTAAGACTAACTCTTTAGGTGAATATGGTTTGGTAATATAATCATCACTTCCTAGTTCTAATCCAATAATCTTATCTAAATCTTTATCTCTTGCTGAAGTAAATATAACAGGAATATCACTATTTAATGCTCTTATTTTTTTAATAATATCATATCCACTTATGTCATCTTTTAACATAATATCTAAAATCCATAAATTAATACTATCATCAATATTATTAATTGCATCTATTCCTTTTGTATAACTTACAACTTCATAATTGTTTTTTTCTAAATAAGCTTTAATTAAATTATTTAAGTCTACTTCATCTTCGACTAAGGCTATTTTATACATAATATCACCACCATATTTAGTATATCACTTTTTAATTTTAATTTCTATTTTTATTCATATATCACCTCCATTGATATTTATAATATTAAACTATAAAAGTAGAATAATTATCGTATAAATATGTGAAATTATGTAATAAATAATTTTCTAAGTAAATTAAATATAAAAAAATACCATTAATATGTTATAATACTAAATAGTAGGGAGGGGATGTTAAATGAAGATTTATGAATGTATGGATAAGGATGAATTAATAAAAGAATTTAATTCTGATTATTCAGGACTTAGTAATAAAGAAGCAAATAAAAGATTAGAACAATATGGTAAAAATTTACTTCCTAAAGGAAAGAAAAGAAGTACTATTAATGTATTTTTTAGTCAGTTTAATAATGCTATTACAATTATTATGGTTATTGTTTGTATTTTTTCTTTTTCAGTAAATGAAGTAGTTGATGGTGTTGCTATAATTTTTATTATTTTAATTGATGTAATTTTAGGTACTGTTCAAGAAGTAAAAGCTGAAAAGAGTGTTGAAGCTCTTACTAATATGATTAAAGTAAAAACAAAAGTAATTAGAAATAATAAAGAAGAAACAATCGATTCTGATAATGTTGTAGTAGGAGATATTATTTTATTAGAATCTGGAGATAAAATAAGTGCAGATGCTAGAATTATAGAGTCATCTAATCTTACTGTTAATGAATCTACTTTAACAGGTGAATCTAATGCATGTAATAAAAATAGTAAAGTCTTAAAAGAAAAACTTGCAATTAGTGATACTAAAAATATGGTTTATGCCGGTACTAACGTAATGACTGGTAGAGCAAAATGTATTGTTGTTAAAACTGCTGGTAATACAGAAATAGGAAAAATAGCTACTAAAGTAATAGATTCTAAAGAAGCCGATTCTCCTCTTACAATTAGAATGAATAAATTTACTAAGCAAATTAGCGTTTTAATTGTCATTGTTTCTATTATAATTGCTATTCTTTTATTAATTAAAGGTGAAAATATTAAAGATATGTTTTTATCTGTTGTTGCTTTATCTGTTTCTGCAATGCCTGAAGGTCTTCCTTTAGCGCTTACATTAGCTCTTACAATTGGTGCTAATAGAATGTCTAAAAGAAATGTAATTGTAAAGAAATTAAACTCTGTTGAAAGCCTTGGTAGTTGTACTGTTATTGCTAGTGATAAGACAGGAACACTTACTGTTAATGAACAAACATTAAAGAAAATTATTTTTGCAGATGACAAATTCTGTGAAGTATCTGGTATTGGATATAATGATGAAGGAAAGCTTTCAGGTGATAATATAGATCTTGCTTGTAAACTTGCAAAATATGGATTAATTAATAATGAAGCAGGTCTTACAAAAGAAGATAAAAATACTTGGGTAAGTTATGGAGATTCAATTGATATTGCTTTTATTGCTTTTGCTAAGAAAAGTAAAATTGATATTTCATATATAGAAAAAAAAGGCAGTATACCTTATGAATCGGAAAATAAATTTTCTGCAGTTTATTATAAAGAAGATGGAAAAATAAAATGTACAGTTAAAGGATCATGTGAAGTTGTTCTTGATTTTTGCGATAAGATGCATATAAGCTCTTCGGTAAAAACAATTAACAAAGAAAAAATTTTAAAGCAAAATGATAGTCTTGCTAAAGAAGGATATAGAGTAATTGCAGTAGCAGAAGGAGAGTGTCCTAATTTTAAAGAAAAGGAAAGCTATTTAAAAAAAGATATTCCTCCACTTACATTTGTAGGACTTGCTGCTTTTATTGATCCAGTTAGAAAAGAAGTAAAAAAATCAATAAGTAATTGTATTTCTTCTGGAATAAAAGTTGTTATGATAACAGGTGATCATCCACTTACTGCTTTTTCAATTGCTAAAAAATTAGATTTAGCTGAAGACTTTGAAAATGTTACAACAGGAACTGATATAGATAAATATTATTTAATGGGTGAGGAAGTTTTTGATGAATTTATTAAAAGTAAAACTGTCTTTTCAAGAGTTACTCCTCTTCAAAAATTAGAAATAATTGAATCATATAAAAGACAAGGAGAATATGTAGCAGTTACTGGTGATGGAGTAAATGATGCTCCCGCTTTGAAAAGTGCTAATATTGGTATTGCTATGGGAAGTGGAACAGATGTTGCTAAAGAAACAAGTAGTATGATTATTGTTGATGATAATTTTATGTCAATTGTTTCAGCAGTTGAGGAAGGAAAAAATGCTTATGCCAATATTCAGTTATTATGGCTTAATATTGTTACAGATGGTTTACAAGATTTAGCACTTTCATTTGAAAAAGAGCCAGTTATGGGAAAGATAAGAAAGCCAAATGATAAACTTTTTGATAGTCTTTTAGTGGAAGAAACTTTAATTTCTGGTCTTTCAATAGGCATTATAGTCTTTAGTGTATTTTATATACTAATTAAAAAAATAAATATGGATGTTGTAACTGCAAGAGGATATATTATGGCACTTATGGTGCTTATGCAAAATATTCATGTTTTAAATTGTCGAAGTGAGACATTAAGTATTTTTAAAAATCCATTTAGAAATAATTATTTAGTTATTTTTAGTATATTTGGTTCTATCTTATTACAAATTATAGTTATGGAAGTAGATTTTTTAAGTAATTTTTTGCAAACAGTAGCTATTCCGTTTAATGATCTTTTAATACTTATTGCAATAAGTCTTCCAATACTTATAATTATGGAAATATTTAAAGAAATAAAAAGGTGATATAATGGAATATTTATTATTAATTGTTGGTTTTATTTTAATTGTAAATTTTTCAGATGTTTTAGTCGATGCAGCTTGTTCTGTTGCTAATAGTCTAAAAATTCCTAAAATAGTAATTGCACTTACAATTGTTGCATTTGGAACTTGTGCTCCAGAGATTGCTATTTCATTTAATAGTGTAATTAATAATAATGGAAGTATGGCTATTGCTAATGTTGCAGGAAGTTGTATTATTAATACTCTTATGATAGTTGGTATTGCTGCCATTATAAGTCCTATAAAGGTAAAAAATGATACAATTAATAAAGAAATGCCATTACTTTGTCTTATATCATTAATATTTTCAATTTTAGTTGTAGATAGTGCATTTATTGATTTTTTACCAAATACTATTACTAGGTTTGATAGTATTATATTACTTCTTTTATTTATGATTTTTGTATTTTATTTATATAATATTGTTAAATTAAATAAAAATAAGAATAAAGAAAAACCTAAATATGGTATAATTAAAGCAATATTTTTATTAATTATTAGTATTATTGTAGTAGGCTATAGTAGTGATTTAATAGTTGATAATGCTGTTATAATTGCAGAAAATCTTAATATTAGTCATAAAATAATTACAATGGTTGTAATTGTAATTGGTACTAGTTTGCCAGAATTTACTATGACTATAAGAAGTGCTAAAAAACATGAATTTGATATTGCTTTAGGTAATATAATTGGTACTAATATATTTAATATATGTATTGTTTTAGGTCTACCAGTTATGATATTCGGTGATGTACAGATCCAAGACTTTGGAATAATAGATTTTGCTACGGTTTTTGCTTCTAGTGTTATTCTATATTTCTTTGCTAAAACAGATAATAAATTAAACAAAACTGAAGGTATTATTATGTTTTTAGTATTTATTTGTTACTATGCATATATACTTACTGCTTAAGAAAATTCTTAAGTTTTTTTTATGGTAATTCTGGAGTAATAAAATCTGTTTCATTTATACTAAAATATATTAATAAAATAGCACCCACTACTATAAAAACATTACCAAGTAATTTTAGTTCATACAAGTTAACATCTTTGTTTTTTTCTTTTGCTTCTTTTATTTCATCATAAGTATCAAATACAAAATAAATATATACTATAATTGAAATAGCTGCGGTTGTAATAAAAATTTTTTTGGCATTTTTATTTCCTTTTTTACCTTCTAAAATAGATTTTCTTTCTAATTCATCTCCAAATATATTAGCAATACTAAGTGCTATAAAGAGAACCCATATCCACTCATCTATTGTTATTTCATTTATCTCGTCCATAATAAATAGTATGTAATTTTTGCCTTTTATTGCTTAATATTTTAAAAAATTTATTTGATTTAGGGATATGATAAAATAATTATCACCTTTTACTTTCTTTGCATACTTTATATTGAGAGGTGATAAAAATGAATGAGAATATAGGATTTGAAAAAGCTTTGAGTATAATTAGAAAAGATAGCCAAAACAGAACAATCGTAGGTTGTTGTTGTGGATCTTCTTCTAGTGGAGGTGTTACAGATATCGACGAGTTTGCGTTTGACAGCTGCGAGTCGATCACGGA
>CANPWS010000069.1 GCA_947584955.1 uncultured Bacilli bacterium
TAATCAAATAGAAAATTGCAAAAGAAAACCTACTATTGAAATGCTTGATAAAATTGCAGATGGAATGAACAAAAATATTGATCCTAAACTAAAAATGACTAGTTCTAAATTATTAGAATATAATCCTAGTCATAAGACAACTTTTATTAGAGTAGATGAAAAGAAATAATCAAACGACTATTTCTTTTTATTTTATATCTAACCAACTAAAATCTGTTGTCGATAACCAATAATTTTTATATTTTTCACTAACTTTATTTATATCATCAGTAATTAACTTTAAATCAAAAATTATATTATAATTTTCATAGTTAAAAATTATTGGCTTACCATTTTCATAAAACATTTTTTCAAATCCATCAACTTTATTTTCATAATCTGTATATTTTGTTCCTTTAGGATCAACAAAAATAATTTTATAATTTTTACCATCAGTTAGCCAAAATACAAAGTCTGGGCAAAATTTATTATATTTATTTTCGATTTTAGAATAATAAGGAATATACAAATCATCTATATTTTCATTTATTTTAGAAAACATCCATTTAAAAGAAATTTTATTATTTGTTATAAAATTACATAAATTTTCACAAAAAGCAACTTCACTTGGTACTTTTATGATATTTTTAATAAATGAAATATTTTCATCTTTAGAATAAATAATAGGAGTGTAATAATATTCAGATAATTTTTTTAATTTTAATCCTTTAAATTCTTCTTCTGGTTTACTACTCATTTTATTCATAAAATCTTCTTTAGTTATTTTGCCTTGTGAATAATCACTTAGCAATTTGCTTTCATCAATATTTTCAAAATTAATAATATTATTAATTTTTTGTATTAATATATCATAATCATCTTTATCTAAGTTAGTTATTCCAATATGTTTAAAATGTATAATCTGGTTACTTATCATTGATAAATTAACTACTTTTTTATCTTTAATATTTAAGTGGTTTATTACTTTTTCTAATAAATCATCCATATCATTATAAATAATTTCATTTTTAAATTGAAATAAAGTATTTTCTTTCTCAAAATTAAAACATAAATAATTATAAATATCTAAATCTAAATTGTACTTTAATAATAAAATTGGGTAACTAAAACTACAAAAATATTCTTTTAAATTTTTATATGTTTCTTCTGATAAATTAAATTTACTAATATCTTTTTTGTTTTCATAATTAGAATAAATAGGAATTAAAAGTTCAAATTTAGATTCGTTTTGTTTTAATGAAATAGTTATTTCATCTGTTGTTTTTTGCTCACTAATCGTATCTACTATGGTTTTTATTGCTTTCTTATCCGTTGCAAAAAGAAATAAAGTTTCTAATAATATATTTTTATTAGGATCACCATCTTTTAATCTTTGTCTATTTCCCTTAGTAGGTTCGATTCTTATTCCTCTACCAACTGCTTGTAAAACAAATTTTTTAGCATCTTTACCACCAATATTTATTAAATTAATAACATTAGGTCTATTGCTATCCCATCCTTCATAAAAACTTCTGCTACCTAATAAAATATTGACATCTTTATTATTATTTATTTTAGAAAAAATACTTTTATTTGAATAAGAATCAGATATAACATAGTTATCACCAAGTTGTTTTTTCTCAAAAATATCAGTTGCACCAATTTTTATTAGTCCAAAAGGTTTATCAGTAGTTTCTAATTTTAGTAATAACTCTTTTCCTTTTTCTCCTCTGATGATTTCAATTTTTCCAGTTTTAGATGAATTAAATATTAATTGTCTTAAATTTTCTATCGTTATATTATTTATTAAATCATAATCAATATCTAATAAATCATTACCAAAGACATAATTTTTGTTAATATTTAAATCAGTAATCAATTCACTTTTTGCTTGATTAAAAAGGGTATTATCAACAGTATCTGAACAAATTTCTTCAATTTTTTTAAAAAACATTAATAAATCTGAATCTTTGGTATTAACAGAATTAACTAGTGTAACTAACATTGGATCATGATAGTAATTGTTTGTTTTTGAAGATTTTACTAAAGCAAATGTTAGTAAAGATTTTAAAACTTGAATTTGTTTATTATTTTCTGATAATTCATCATTATTTTTAGAAAAGTCAAAATAAGACTGACTTAAATACAAGTTTTTTCCATAACCAGCATTAATAAATTTTTCCAAATTGAAATTAAAGCAAGTAGTTGCATAATCTATTGGCTCTGTAAATGTTGCAGAAAAATTAAACAAAAAGCCATTAACAGTCATGTAAGTAACAATATCTTGAACTAAAGAATTTTCTTTTTCACCACGATGTGCTTCATCCAAAATCAAATACCAATTTCCATCATTAAAATAATCTCTAAAGTCTAAAATAGTTTCTTTTTTTTGATCTCTAAGTAGATCACTTCTGTAATAATATACTTTAATATTATTAAATAATGTTAATGAAGTTTTATCATCATCATAGTTTACTAAATTAATTAAATCTATTTGTTTTTCTTTACCAAAGTTATATTCTTGAATTTCTTTTTTTAATTGTGAAATTAAATCTTCTCTTGGTAAAAGTAATAATATGTCTTTTTTTGGAATTAAATTTTTTTCTTGTAAATAATTTAAAATTTCAATTAATTTTATTATCAAAATTGTCTTTCCACTTGCAGTTGCCATCCAAAAACAAATTCTATTAAAAAAATTACTACCATCTATATATTTCAAATCATCATTTTCTTTTATATCAAAATAATTAGAATAATTTATAAATCTCTTATTTACTTTTCCATTTTCACTATCTTTTCTAGTTGCATATTCATAAATTCTAAAACTTTCATTATCCATGCCATTAAGTACACACATATCATATAATTCTTTTTTAGAATTTGATGAAGTAAAATATTTATTTAAAACCTTTATAGCATTTTCTAATGCTTTTATTTGATAATTAAATAGTGATTTTTTTTCATTAGAAAAAGTATTTATTGAAGAATAACACCACTCATTTAATTCAATATATGAAATATCTTCTATGGCTTTTTCCAAATAAGTTTTCATTGTTTAATCACCCCACCATAGTAAAGGTTTTAATAAAAGTAAAAGTTTTTTCTTTTCTTCTAAACTCATTTTAGATGGATTAATTTTATATTTAATTTTTGTACCAGAATTATCTAATATTACTTCATCATCAGAAAAACTAATAAGTGAACATCCAGTTAAATTAGATATTGTTTCTGGAATATCAATATTTTTATAAAGATCATCAAAATTAATATCAATATTTGTTTCATTATTTTTAATAAAATCAGTAAGTTTTTTATCTGTTAAAAATATGTATTTTGAAAATTGACTATTACTATCAAAAATACTTAATTGAGTATCAGAATATATACTTCTTGATAAAGTGTTTTCGTATTGTTCTAATGAATAGTACTTAAATATTCCACCACCAGACCAATTTATATCTTCTGATAATTTTGCTCTATAATCACCAAATAATACACATTTTAATCTAGGTAAAACTATACTTTCTATGTATTCGCCCATTTCTACACCAATCCATTTTCTATGCAATTTATGAGCAGATGCAAGAGAAGTACCAGATCCTGTAAAAAAGTCCATAAAGTAGCCATTGTCATTACTAGATGCTTGTATTATTCTTCTTGGTAAATTTTCTGGTTTTTGTGTGTTATCTTGTCCCCAGTTTTCTCTTGTCATGTTTTGAGAATACATCATTGAATATATGTCATTCCAAATATCACCAATGGCTTTAGTTTCAAAGTCTGGTAAATAGAATTTAGATAATACATTTTTATCATTATATTTATAAACATACAATTTATCATTTTCATCTTTGAAAACATCAAGCCAACCTAAATTTTCAATTTCTTTTTTATCATTTTTAATCCACATTTTATTAAATATATTTTCATCTTTAGCATAATAATAAATACAGTCATGTTGTCTTATCCAATTCATTGCTTGAACTTTAAATCCAGATAGTGCTTCACCAGTATTCCATATTATCTCTCTTTTTGGTTGATCTTTAAATATATTGTCCATAAGCATTCTACCTAAATAATTACAATTTGAATCTAAATGTAAATACAAACTACCATTATCAGATAAAAACTTACTCTTTGCTAATAATAATCTATCATTCATCATTGAAAGCCATGTTGAATCTTTAAATTTATCTACATAAGCAAATCCAGATCCCTCAGTATTAAATGGTGGATCAATATAAATACAGTCTATTTTTTTATTAAATTTATTTACAGTATTTAAAAATTGGTAATTATCACTTTTTACTAAATAGCCGTCAATAACAGAATCAAAATTATTATTCTTACATATAAAATTAATTATATTCATTTTTTCTTTAGAATCTATGTATTTAGTATCTATATAACATTTATCAAAAGGAACAGTAGTAATTAATTTATCAGTATTATAAGTTCCTTTAAATCCAGATAATTCTTTATCTCTATCAAAAATTACATCATTATATTCTTTTTCATCACTATTTTCTAAATATTTTAATAATGCATCTTTTTTATCAAATAACTTTATATACTCTAATTTAAAATTATCTTTTTCTAAATTTATTTTACTTACATAAATTTTTGATAAAGGTTGTTTATATACATCTCTTAATGTCCTATCAATATCATTTTTATACTCTTTATTATTACTATACAATTTCATAGCAAGATTATAACAATAAGTATAATCTTCATCAGATAGTATTTCTTTTAATGTTTTCAAACTAAAAACATAATTACTATCTTTTACAAATTTAGGTTTATTCCAAACTTTAACAAGTTCATCTTCAAATTGAGCAATAATATTTATAAAAGACAAAGCATACATTCTAATAGTTTTTAATTGTTGAAGTCTATTTTCATCAAATCTATTTTCATCTTCTAATAATATTTGATTTAAAAATATTTCTAATTGTTGTGATAAAAATTCTTTTGCATTTTTATTAATAAAATAATCTACTTCAGACTGCTTAGAGAATGAATTAAATGCTTTATTTAATATTTCAATATCTAACTTGGTTTCTTTAGATAATTGCTCTACATTATTTTTCTTTCCTCTTTCACTATAACTAACATTAAAAATATAAGCATTTACTTTTTTTCCATCTCTTTGCATATAATCATTTTTTACATATTCAAAAATAATCATTTTCTTTTCATTATTTTGTTTTTCAACAAGATTATTTACATCAAAATAGAAAGTATAATCTTTATCATTATAATTTACATCAATAAAAACACTATTAAATAACATATCACTTTTTACATAGTAAAGCATATTTGTTTTCCAGAATAAAATAGTATCACGATCACTAGTATATATCTTTTCATATATCTTTTGCCAATTTGGTGTTTTTACAAAATAAATGCTTCCATTTTCACTAAAATATCTATCAAAAAATGAATATAATTTATTATATAATTCCTCCTTAAATGCCCCAGAAATTTTTTCATCATGATTTATTTCATTTCTTAATCTATTAATAGAATTATTATAATATTTCTCCTTTATTTTTAATAAATTAACATATCCACTTTTTCCCTCTATTTTTGCTCCAATAAAAATATCCTCAAGTATTTTATAAAATCTTTTTTCATTTTTTGTTTCCATAGATATTACCTCCACATATAATTATAACATAAAAACTTGGTATCTTAAACAGTTGTAATAAAGATTTTCATAGCAATTAAAAAGAAAAAAAGAATTATAAACTTTCAACTAATATCTTTATTTGCTCTTTTGTAACATCAAAGTTGTAAATAGTATATTGTAAACATATTAGTTTTTGTGTTAAGCATAATTCTTCTAATTCTAAATCTTTAACAAAATTTTTATATTTTGATTTAATATCAATATCATTTAAACAATTTAATTCTAAATATTTTTTTATTTCTGGAATATCTAAGTTTTCTAAATCCTTTTTTAGATCTAATTTATTAATATCTAAATAATGTTTCAAATAAATATCTTTATATAAAGGATACATATTATTAAAATAAATTTCTATATCATTTGTCTTACAAAATTCATTTAACAATTCTATCAATGGTAGGGCAACTTCTTCGTGCTTATAACCATGAACACCAGTACCTAAACTACATAATAATACTTTTTTATAATGTTGTCGTTTTATTTCATTTAATAAATTTTTATAACAGTTCATTAAAGAATTAATAGGATCTTGTTCTTCATAATATTTAGGGGCAAGTACATGAATAACATCCATATTCAATTTAAAACCAGAAGTAATACGAACTTCACCATTAACCATATATTCTTTATAATTATTCTTACAATATTCTAAAAGTTCCATACCACAAGCATTATATATAGCACCACAAATACCACTACCATTTATCATATACTTATTTGATGCATTTACAATAGCATCCATATCATGAGAATTAGATATATAATCCCCACAAGTTAAATATAATTTTCCCATATTACACCTCATTATGAATAATATCTTGTAAAAGTCTAGTTAAAGTCATATCCTCATCATCTTCTAAAACTTGCCAGTTACATTTACCATTTGAATCGAATATTGGTATTAGTTCAATATCACCATCATTATTAATTATCTCAAAATTTTTTTCAACTATTCCAAGACATAATTGATAGTCAAAACTTAAAACTCTTTCCATTATAGACAAATTAGGATTTCTATAATTAATTTTATAAAAACGATTAAAGTTGTTATTTCTTATAGCCAAAATTACTGCATATATATGCTTACAATAAAATTCACATGGACAAGAACAATATACTTGCAT
>CANPWS010000070.1 GCA_947584955.1 uncultured Bacilli bacterium
ATTGCTCCTCTTAACTGTTGATCAGCTTTTTTTACATCCAAATTAAGGTTCATTGCTATTTCTACTGTTGAATCAAATTTTAAATCTGATGTATTTTTTATTAATTTAATTGCTTCTTCTTTAGAATACGTTTTATTTTTTTCTATTTTTTCTAAATTTGCAACATATCTTTTACTTTTCTTCATTGTTTTTTCCTCCTTATGTGGTTATGCGGACAAAAAATTCCTTCCACATAGGTAATAACCTATATGATTAACTATTAATCTGAAATTTCAATACCCATGTTACGTGCAGTTCCTTCAACGATTCTCATTGCAGCTTCTACATCGTTAGCATTTAAATCTGGCATTTTTACTTCAGCTATTTCTTTCAATTTTGCTCTTGATATTGTAGCTACCTTTTCACCTTTTGATGCAGCCTTTTGAATTCCTGCTGCTTTCTTTAGTAAAAATGCTACTGGTGGAGTTTTTATTGCAAAGTCAAAACTTCTATCATCATAGATTGTAATTTCAACTGGTACAATATCTCCCATTTTATCTCTTGTTGCCTCATTATATTTTGAACAAAAATCTTGTAAGTTAATTCCTGCAGGTCCAAGTACAGTTCCTACTGGTGGAGCTGGTGTTGCTTTTCCTGCTGGTATTTGTAATTTAATTTTTTTAGTAACTTCTTTTGCCACGAAAAACACCTCCTAATATTTATATATACTTTTTTCGCGAGTGGTCCAATTAGCGTCCGCGCCTCCCACTTTATTACTTATACACAAGATATATATTTACCCCGCGTTCATAATAATATCATACTTTTATTAAAATTGCAATTATATTTTTATCTTATCTGCAAGATTTTTTTATAAGCTTTATAATTTCTTTTTATTTCTGAATTCATTTTACTTTCCATACCATAAATACTTTCTAAAGCACTTACATTATATATGGCTACTTCCTTTTTCAATTTGTCTAATAATTGTTTATTTGTTAAATCTTTATTTTTACTCATTATTTCTTTTGTTAATTTTTCTAAATACTCAAAACTTTCATTATCAAACATTTTTGGCAATATCATATTTTTATTTCTATCTTTACTATAATATTCTTTTAAATTAATAATTAAATATGAATAATTTAATTCTTTGTTATTTGATGCTTTTAAATATTTTTGATCTTTTTTTGTATTAAAGCAACATTTTACACAAATTTTTTCATCTTCCGACTTTGAGTAAAATAAGTGTTTACAAGATAATTTATTATTTATTCTGTTAAAATCTTTTTCATCTACTTTATTTATTTCTATATTATATTCTTTTTTTAAATCATCTAATTTATTTTTTAAAAATATAAATTCTTCAAATGGTTTTATTTTAATTAATTTTAATCTTAATTGTTCATTATTTGGATTATTTTGATATTCACTATATTCTTTGGTATTTTTTATTTCTATAATCTTAGTTTTAATTTCTCTTGTTATATTTTCTATTTTATTAGATAATTTTTCTATATTATTTTTATCTTGGCAAAATTCTTGCTTTAAATCTTCTAACTGCATTTAAATTCCTTCAACTTGAGAAATTTCAACTTCTACTGACGTTTCTTGACCAAATAAATCTACTAAAACCGTTAGTTTTTGTTCTTTTAAATTTATACTATCTATTTTTGCTTCCATATCTTTAAATGGGCCGTCAACTATTTTTACTTTTTTACCTGGTTGTAAATCTTTATTTATGTCAATTCTACTCATTCCCATTGCCCCTAATATTTTGTCAACTTCTTGAGCAGATAATGGTATTGGTTTTGCTCCTTTTCCAGATGATCCTATAAATCCTGTTACGCCTTGAGTATTTCTTACTATAAACCATGCTTCATCACTCATAACCATTTCTACTAATACATAACTTGGAAACATTTTCTTTATTTTCTCTTTTTTTACACCATTTTTATTTTCTATTTCTTTTTGTTCTGGTACTATTACTCTGAAGATATTATCGTGTAATTCCATTGAATTTATACGATTTTCTAGTTTTTCTTTTACTTTATATTCATGTCCACTTATTGTGCTTACTACATACCATTCTTTTTTCATTATAAATTACTCCTTAATAATGCTACTAACATATCTATTATATAAAAGAATATGCCAAGAACAATAATAAATGATACTGTTGCTATACTATATTTTAATAATTCTTTTCCCTTTGTCCATCTTATTCTTGATATTTCTTTTTTTACACCTTTAAAATATCCTGTAATTTTACTAAATATACTTTTTTTGTTTTTAGTTTCCTTAACCGTTTTACTTTTTGTCTCTTTTTTTACATTTTTTTCTTTATTTTCGGTTCTTTTTATTTCTTTTTGATTACTTTTTGTTTCTTTCTTCTTAGCTATATCTTCTGTCTCTTTCTTCCCCATAAATCCTCCATTTACTTAAAATAAAAACACATCCTCGTGCTTGCTATAAATATATCATAGTTTTTATTTCTTGTCAATTATTATATATAATTCATGTAAAAATTTATGATTAATTTATGATAATATCTTAAGTGTTAGTATTTGATTTTGTCCCAGAAATACTTCTCTTATAATATTTTTAGTAATAATTTCATTAATCTTATTTTATAAGGCTTTAATTATTTTTTCATTTTACCAAGTATTAATTAGCAAAAAAAGAAACCTATTTAGTTTCTTTATCGAATCCATATTTTTTATTAAACTTATCAACTTGACCTTTTCTAGAACCAGTAGTTTGTTTACCAGTATAAAAAGGATGACACATACTACAAGTATCAATAGACTGTTCTTCTTTTCCTAAAGTTGATTTTGCTACGATAACATTTCCACAAGCACATACAAATTTAGTTTCTGATTGCTTAGGATGAATATTTGCTTTCATTTTTATCTCTCCTTCCGCCATGACAAAAAGTCATAGTAATAAATACGTGTCTTATTATATCAGTATTTTTTTAATTTTTCAACTATTATTTCAGAAATTTTTTTATATCCATCATTATTAGGAATAAAATCATCCCTACTTTCAAAAAAAATAGGATTATTATCAAATATTTGTGATAAATCTATATATTCAAAACCTTCATTTTTTACAATATATTTAAGTTTTGTATTTATATAGTTTATATATTCTTGATAATTATTAATATTATAATAACCTAAGACAAATACTTTTTTATGATTAAATTTATTTATATGATGTAATAATTCTTCCATATCATATATTAATTCATTCATATAATTATATATATTTTCATTATTCATTTTTAATTTATAATATAGCTCATTCATTCCAATAGATAAAGTAATTACATCAGCTTTTTTAATAAGCTGATTAAGACTTATTTCTATTCCATTTATATTTTTAATTTCATTATATTCTATTATTCTAAGTAAATCAGTTATGCGATAATCAGAACTTGTAAATGAATCATTAAAACTTTTTAATTTATTTAAATCTTTTAAATAATCTTTAACATAAAAAGAGTATCCATATCTTTTTACTCCATATGAAGATTGACCACTTGAAATAGAATCTCCAATTGTTAGATAATTAATTTTATTATCTTTTGTTAAATTATATATAAAATAACACGATAAAAAAAGAATTAATATAAATATAATCTTTTTCATACTTCACCTAATAAAGTATATTATATTAATTCTATTTTAGCACCTACGTTACTTAGTTTTTCAACTATGTTATCATATCCTCTTAATATATAATAAATATTATCAATAATTGTTTCACCTTCGGCAATAAGTCCACATACTATCATTGATGCACCACCACGTAAATCTGTTGCTGATACATTTTTACCATATAAATCTGTTTTTCCTGTTATAATGGCAATTTCACCATCTCTTATTGCTATATCTGCGCCCATTTTAACTGTATCTGGTATATTTTGAAATCTATTTTCATATATTGTTTCTCTTACTCTACTTATTCCTTTACACTGTGTCAAAAAAGGAATTATTATTTGCTGTAAATCTGTTGGAAATCCTGGAAAATTTAATGTTTCTATATCGATAGGAGTAAGATCATCACTTTTATCTATAATTATATTATCACTATTAATCTTCATTTTTACTCCTGCTTCTTTTAATTTAGATGTAAGTGCTTCAATATGCGAAGGAATAATATTATTTATTTTTAAATTTTTACCTAGTAAAGAACCAATTATTAAATAAGTTCCTGCTTCAATTCTATCTGGTATAACCTCATGGAAACAACTATGTAAATATGTTACTCCTTCAATTATTATAGTATCAGTACCTGCCCCTTTAATTTTAGCTCCCATATTATTTAAAAATGTAGCTACATTAACTATTTCAGGTTCTTTGGCTGCGTTTTCAATATAAGTTTTTCCTTTAGCTTTAGCTGCCGCAAGCATAATATTTATAGTAGCACCAACACTAGGTATATCTAAATATATTTTACTTCCTTTTAATTGTTTTGCTTCTATTATAAAATGATTATTTTCTTCTTTTATAACTGCTCCTAGCTTTTCAAATCCTTTTAAATGTAAATTAATAGGTCTTTCACCAATAGCACATCCTCCTGGAAAATACATATCTACTTTCTTAAATTTTCCTAAAAGTGCTCCCATAAAATAATATGATGCTCTTAATTTATTAGATAACTCTTCTTTTATTCCATCATTTATAATACTTGAGCTATCTATTTGAACTACATCTTCTTTTCTATTTATTTTTGCATTTAATGCTAATAAAATTTCTTCTAAATAATCTATATCTGATATTGTTGGTACATTAGTAATAGTTACAGTTTCATCACATAAAACAGACGCGGGTATTAAGGCAACTGCACTGTTTTTTGCACCACTAATATTTATTGTACCTGTCAAAGTATGCTTTCCTTCAATTTTTATTTTCTTAGGCATAAGTATACCTCCTTGTTTGTAATATTATATGTTATTTTATATAATTTGTCCATAACACACTTTAATATTAATATATAAAAAAAAGAAAGTCAATTAAAAGTTGATCTTTCAAAAAAAATTATTTAAAGAAATAATAAATTCCTAAAATTATTAAAATAACTCCACCAAAGACTGAAGATAAGGTTCCAAAGTAACTTTTTAATTTTCCTCCTAATATTAATCCTAAATATGTAAATAATCCACTAACTAAGCAAAATATTAAAGATACTTCTAGATAATTACTATTAATTACATTAAGTCCAATTCCTGTTGTAAAACTATCAATACTGACAGAAAACCCAAAAATTAAAAAGCCTAAAGTATTTAAAAAAAACTTCTCTTCTTTTTCTTTTAAACTTGATATTATCATTTCTGATCCTATTATCACAAATATAAATGCTACCAATACACTTATATTAATAATTAAATATTTTGTAATTATATTTCCAAAACTAAGACCTAAAAGTGGCATAAAGAAATGATAAATTCCAACAATTAATGATAAAATTATTTTGTTACTTTTTGTTATATTTTGAGTTCCATATATTAATGATAAAGAAAATGCATCCATACTTAAACTAATTCCCACTAATAATGTCGTAAAAAAAGTATTCAAGTAATATCACCTATTAAATAATATTATTAATACTTTTGTTTATTACTTAATTTTTTTATTATTAAATAGTTTATCAAATATCTCTTTTACTAATGATGAATATTTGGCTTCATCTTCATTTACTATACATAAATTTGGAAATAATACACACCAAAAATTATCTCCTTCGGCTTTTCCTATTGAAACTACTAATGATTCATAATATCCTTCTTCGTATTTTACATTTCTATATTCTTTGGATGGAAAATAGTTATTTCCATATTTTATATTAAAATTCATATTATAATTATATTTATCGAATATATTTTGCACTTCTATATTTAGATTATCTATATTATTGTTTATAACTTTTCTTGCTTCTTCTATATTATTAACATTTTCAAATAATGTATAAAAATTTTCTTCCATATAATTTTTTACTACACTTTTCATTGCTTGATCATAATTTGAATTACTATTTGGAATAACTCTCAATCTAATTGCTGTATCTGGAATTATAAATTCATTAGCATACACTTTATTATATACAAGAAAAATAGTTAAAATTGCGAATATTATTAATATCTTTTTTTTCATTTTATCACCTTTCATTTAAGTTATGATAAAATTTTTGCTTTTTTATTCACTATTTAACTATTTTTTTATAATAAATATAAATCTATCACGATTATTATAATCTTGCTCTACTTTTATTATTACATCTTCTATGTTGTCTTTTATTATATTTTGAATATCAAAAGCTTGTTCCATTCCAATTTCAAATGCTATAATAAATTTTTCTTTTAAATATGGTTTTATTTCTTTAATTATTTTTTTATAATAATATAATCCATTATCACTTGCATAAAGTGCTATACTAGGTTCATTATTTTTAACTACATCCATAACTAATGAACTATCTTTTATATATGGTGGATTACTAACTATTACATTGTATTTTTTATCTATTTTATCAAATAAATCACTTAAAATAAAATTAATTTCTACTTTATTTAATTTACTATTTTCTTTAGCTACGTTTAAGGCTTCTACGGATATATCTGATGCATCTACTTTAGCATTTAATTCTTTTTTTAATGCTATTGCTATGCAACCACTTCCAGTACAAAGATCTAAAATATCTAACTCTTCGTTAAAATTATTTTTTATATATTTTAATAATTTTTCTACTAATAATTCTGTTTCAAA
>CANPWS010000071.1 GCA_947584955.1 uncultured Bacilli bacterium
CGTTATGAATTATAGAAGAACTGCTTATGCAATACTTAAAGATAAAGTAAATAAAAATAATATTAAAGTTGTTTTAGAAGAATGGAATGATTTTATAGATAATAAAGATAGAAGAAATATTAATAGCTTAATATCAGAAATTGATAAAAAATTACATGAATTTTAAGAATAAATAATACATGTAGAAAATTTAGAAGCTTTTTTAAATTAAATAAGAATAATGAATATATTGCATTATTTTGTGTTATAAAAAAGCAAAATATAAAGCAAAATAATTACAAATATAAATAAGTAAAAAGGAGATTTTTAATGAAAAAAATAATATTAAGCTCTTGCGGAATTATAAATAAAAATCTAAAAGAAAACTTTATAAAACTTTTAAATAATAATATAAATCAAATTAAAATTCTATACATTACAACAGCAGTTGATGGAGAAGATAATACTGACAAAAGATGGGTAGATAAAGAATTTGCTACTATATTAAATTTAGGAATAAAAAAAGATAATATAATAGAATTTAAATTAGATTACGATATTAACTTTAATAATTTCGATATTATTTATATGATAGGTGGTAATACATTTTATTTATTAAAAAAATTAAGAGAAAATAATTGGATATATAAAATAAATGAAGCTATTAATAATGGTGTTATTTATATAGGATCTTCCGCTGGAAGTGAAATACTTGGAAATAGTATTGAAATAGCTTTAGACTATGATGAAAATAAAGTTAATTTGTCTGATTTTACTGGATTAAATATTGTAAATGGTTTAATAATTCCACATGCTAATAGAAAAAAAGAATTTATAAAGAAATGTCAAAACAAATATAAGAGTAAACTTTATACAATAGAAGATGAACATGGATATGTAATTACAGATGATGAAGAAAAATATTTTTAAACATCTTTAAATAGAAATTAAATTATGATATAGTGTTTATAATAGGAAGGAGTAATATTATGGATAATCAGAAAAAAAAATACTGGACTATATATTTTAATTGTTATTTTATGTATATTGGTATTAGCATTAGGAGGTTATATTGTATATGATAAAATTCAAACAAATAATAATTCAACTGAAACAACAGATGTATCAAATAATACATCAAATTCTAATAGTTCTGACACTGATACTTTAGTTTCAAAATTAGATGATACTAAAGATTGGGTTTATGATGCAGAATATACAAAAAATGTAATAGCCGAATCTTACTCAACGCATTGGAATGATACATATTATGCTAAAGATATTGTCATACCATATATCAATAGTAAATCATCATATGCAAACACCGCTAACAATAATATTAAAGAAGTATTTGATGATGCTATTAAAAAATACAATACAGGTGTAAGTGATAAATTGACATTTATAGATGAATGTGACTACAAAAAATATATTACTGACAATATTATATCTATAATATTAACTTATGGTATTGGTGGTACTGATGTTACTTATCCTGAATACTATACATATAACATTGATTTAAAAACAGGAAATAAATTATCATATGAAGAAGTATACAAAATTGCAGGTTTAGTTTCCAGTAATATAGATAATAAAGTTGAAAATGCAATTACTAAAATAATGAAAGATAAATTAGAAACTTTCGAAAGTGAATCCTATCCTAACGGAACTGATTTTAATACTTATAACGACCAAAGTATAAATAACTATAAAAATTCTATTAGTAATAACACTTTAAAATATTTCTTATCAGATAATGGAAAATTAAATATTATAGTTACATTAAGTATTCCAGCTGGAATTGGCGAATTTAATACTATTATTCCAGTAGATTAATAAAATTTTAGCATATTTCAATTATTAATAAATATCGTTTTAAAAAGTTTTATTATTTAAGTCGAGTATTTGAAATTTTCTCGGCTTTTTTAAAATTTCTAAATATGGTAAAAATATTAAAATATCAATTACTATTTAATTAATTTAATGTTATTTAATAAATAAAAAAGCCCGTTTAAGGGCATTAATAACATATTGGAGGACCCCGTCGGATTTGAACAAACAATCTAGAAGTTGCAAATGACATTTTTACACCAACACCAATTTTCCCACTTTTTTACATAAAATTAAATAAGATCAAAAAAATTCAAAATAATTATTTAAAATTATTTATTATATTTTTACCAATTATTTTCAATCTATTCTTTTCTCTTTTTAGTTTAAAACTTTTATTTTTAGTAAAAATATTATAGGTCTGAATTTATTTTGTCATTGTAAATAAAAAACTTAAAATATATTTATTTAAAAAACAAAGTTCAAAAAATTATTTCAAATCATTAATTTTTTTAACATTTTTAATCATTCTCTTAACATACTTATTATTTATAAATTCTTCTTCATTTTCATTTAAAGTCTTATATATAGCCTTTAAATATTTTAAAGTTTTAGATTTATTATCAAAATTTATTGGTTTTAAATACTCTTTTTTCATAAACTAATTCCTTCTTTTTCAATATTATCCATTATTTCTTTATTTTTAGAATAGGCATATGTATTAACTAAAATAATTGGTTTATTTCTTTTTTCTGCTTCACCAAATAGGTCAAACCCATCACCATATAACCTTAAATCAAGTTCATCAAGATTAGACAAATCTTCCATACAAATAGAGCCATAAAAGTAATCAAAATCAAATCTACCTCCTCTATTTTCATTAGTAATTTCACTTTGATCTCTTACTTTTCTATAAAATGAAACCTCCTGTCGCATGCCTGAATCATGCATTATATCAAAATTAATATTCCCTCCTACAGCAGTCGAAGACACTAATTTTGGAGCATGATCTGTACTTATATCGCTACCATTACGCCCTGGAGTATCCATGCCTACTATTGTTCCTCTAGGAATTTTAGAAAATCCAATTGAACATACTGAATAATCTCTATATGAAGTTGGTTTATTTTCATATGTTAGATTGCTATTATACCATGTAGAAATAGTTGATGACCCAAATTGTTGTTCAAGAGTTTCAATATTTCTTAAGCTAGTAGCATTTTCATTAACACTGCTCCTTATATATTCATTATTAGCACCACCAATGTTATGACTCAAACTTCCAAATTCAATACCATTTAAAATATAAATTGGTACACCATGTCTCGTTGTTTTTAAAACTAAGCCATTTTTTTTGCTTATTTCCTCTTCCAATTTTTCGACACTAATTAAATTTTGATTTAATAAATCTTCTTGGTTATTCTTAATCTTATTTATAGCGGTTATAAAACACTTATTACCCAATACATTAATTTCATTAAATAAATTATTTAATATTGAGATTATATTGCTCTTTCCTTGTTCTTGAAAAATAATACTTAGAAAATCCATCATAGATTTTTCTTCAAACGATAAAATTTGGCTATTGTAAGCATTTGATCCTTCATATAGATTATGATAAAAATAAGCAGTTCTTTCTAACCTTTCAAAATTATAAATTTCATTATTATAATTTATACCAAATAATGCGTTGCAAACTTTCTCTTTTATATAATCTATATCTTCTATATCCTTTATATCATTCATCAATTTGTTTTTAACCATATTTTGATAATTAAAAAGTTCTTCTTTAGTCCTAATATCACCATAATTACGATTTATAATAACACTATAAAGTTCTTCTAATTCTTGAGAAGTCATTTCTTTATCTCCAATGTCAATCAATAAAGGTTCCATACTTGTAAAGTCATATAACGTTCTTTGAAAAGTAAAAACATTTTTACCAAATATATTTGATTCTAATTCATATAAGTCTGCTAAATTGTTTAATCTTTCCTTATCTTTAACTATACTCAAAAAATAAGACATATTAGATATATTATAACTTAATAAATCATGTATCATACCTAATCCAAATGTTTTAATAATTATTGGATCAAAAACTTCTAAACTATTAATACTATGCTCATCTAATTTTGGTCTTGATTCTAAAATATCTGCAACTTCCTTGCCATAAGCAGTTGTTAATAGTGTTTTAAATATTTCTGTATTAGGATTTCCTAATACATTACTTTGAATATAATCATTTATTATATTAACATCATTATGTTTAATTATTTCTTTATTAAATATTATTTTTAAAGAGTCTAGTATACATTGAGGATTGTTTTGAAAGTCATAATTATAATTATTAAAAATCGTATCAATTATTGAAGAATATATTTTTAAAACAGTTTCTCCGTATATTAGTCCAAATATATTTTTAATTTTTTCTTTTTAAAGACACTTGTTCTTTACTCTTAATGGCTACACAAGGCAAAATATAATTAACATCTATCATACATAATCTAGCAATTAAATCATTAGGCAAATTTTGATAAAATATTAACTGTTCTTGATTATATTGATTAACTCCATATAATTCTTCATAATCTCCATTTGATGAGGCTATTAATAATAATGAACCCTTTGCTGAGAATATTGGACTAATAATATTTTTTTTTAATTCATCTGTAGAGATGGAAATATTTTTGAGAATTGAATTATAAAAAGAATTATTTGGGCTATAACTTAATTTTCTAGAAAAATAAGTTAACAACTTAGGATTTTGTTTTATTAATAACTCTTGAATATCATCACTTAAAAAATAAATTAATTTATTGTCTTTGTTAAAAAAATCTAATTGAACTTCCTCTCTACAATATTTTAAATATTTTAAATATTTTTTAACTATATTTTTTTGAGATTCATTAGTCAAATTGTTAAACATATTGGCTATTTCATCATAATAATTACCTTTTCCACCAGTAAAATTCGGATTGCGTTCTATAATTTCAAAAAACATCATCAGTTTTTCTTCTTCTGTTAAATATGAGAATAGATCTATATAACTAGAATAAATTTTACCTCTAAAATAACTCAATCTTATTTCACTAGAAACTTCAGAAAGTAGACTATTATCTTTATCTATCATTTTTGTAATTAATTCTTTATTATTGCTTATCTCAGGATTATTAATAATTGTTTTTAATAAACTTTTTTCGTTCAATATAACTATTATATCTGTTATTGGATAAGAAGAATTAATTTGATTAAGAAGGGAAATATCACTCATAATATACTCGACTAATATCTCAGGTAATTGTGTGACATACATTCCTAAAATAGTGTGATTAGAAAAATTACTTTTTAAAAATTCTATTTGTGCTTCTTTTGACGCATAGGTTATTATTAAATCATTTTCTAATAAAGCCATTTTAGATATTTGAAAAGAAAGAGGTAAAATATTTAATACTTCTTTATTGTTTTGATATATTATTTCACAAACTTCAATATCATTTTTTATAAAATTGGGTGCCTTAAAATATAATTCATTAATTAGATTTTTATCTTTTAAATACCTAATTTGTTGTTTAAATTTTTTTATTTTCCATTTATCAAACATATCTTTACTCCTTTATTGAAATATTTTTTTATATTTATTAGTTTAATTTAATGATTATAAAATCAATTATAAAATAATATCTTGAATTCCTAAGTTTGCCACTTTCCATTTTTTATAATTGATACTAAACCATGTTCTGTTTAAAACTTGAAATTGCATAAAACATCAAATACTTTATCCTTAGTTTTATATATTTAAATATATTATCAAAATTTTCTTCAATTTGTGAATTATAGTCATTTGAATATCTCTATCTCAAATATTTAATGTTATTGTTTGTCCTTTTTCCAATTCTATATTACCATTTCACATATAAATTATACCATATTCTAACTTATTTTAATTTAATAATATTAAGAGTTTACATTATGTTTTTACCT
The DNA here is from genome assembly GCA_947584955.1 of uncultured Bacilli bacterium. The sequence continues at coordinate 5,797 of CANPWS010000071.1, forward strand.
AAACATCATGAAGTGATTATTTTACTATTAAAAAAGCCTATAATTTTAGGCAAAAAAAATGGAGGACCCAGTCGGATTTGAACCAACGATCAGGGAGTTGCAGTCCCTTGCCTTACCACTTGGCTATGGATCCAAATAACTCATGAAATTATTATACCATACAATTAATTTATATCAATAATAATTTTAAATTATTTTTAAAATATTACATTAAATTATATGAAATTAAACTATAAAATAAACAAAAAATCGAATAATATACTCGATTTATTTTAATTTATATGTAATTCTAACATCTCTAAAATCCATATTAAAACTTAAACTTGTTGCATTAGTAACTTCATAAGGAACTGATAACATTACTTTACCATCTACATTTCCAATAACAGAAACATTATTATAATTTTTTTCTTTTCCATTATAAGTATAAGTAATACTAGAAAATTTATCAAAAAATTCTTTATCTGTATTGAAATAATGAGAAATATTATATTCACTATCTAACTCTAACTTATAATCTAATATCAACAATACGTTATTAATGTTATTATCTCTTATTATAGAACTCTTTCCATCTTTATTATATATATAATTTCCTTTAATATCATAATTTGATATAGTTAAATTAGAATTTCCATAACTTTTTTTATTAATTACTATATTTTCTGATAAATTTAAAGATTTAGTATCTCTTTTATTATCTATATTTTTAGCATTAACTTTAATTTCTTTATAACTACCATTACTTTCATCGTTATCATAAACTATTCTGTCATAAAATTTAAGTGTATAATTATTAGATTTATAACTAGCTGGAACTTCGAATATAAATAAATAATTATAACTTTGTCCAGTCTTTAAAGCTTCTCCATTATATGGAAT
>CANPWS010000072.1 GCA_947584955.1 uncultured Bacilli bacterium
TGAATTACTATTTCCTCTATATATATAAGAAGTGTTTTTATCTATATGTACATAATATTTTACATCATATCGTGCTCCTGCATATAAATTTTCATGAGGATATACACAGTATGTGTCATCTCCTACTAAGCCATCTACAACTTCATTTTCATCTTTTCTTACATCTTCATCTTCTGTTGTTCCATCTGTACCAGTTCCTACTCCATCAGTGTGATTTTCTTGATTATAATTGTAAGTAATTTTTACATGTTTTACTTCATCATCTTTATAAGTTACTACATATTCTGCTCCACTTGTTAGTCCATTATATGTTCTTTCTGTATTACATGTCATCATCTTTTCTTCTTTTTCACCACAACCTGATAATAAAGTAATTATACCTAAACATAATATTACTTTTTTCATGATTACTCCTTTCAATATATATTATGGATAATTACTAATTAAGTAATGACTGGTAATTTTTTACATTTTTAAAAATCTTAAGATTTTTTTCTTAAGATTTTCTAATATTCACAATTATATGGTGTTCTAGCATATGGAATTACATCTCTTATGTTTTCTACTCCTGTTAAATATATTAATAATCTTTCAAATCCCATGCCAAAGCCTGAGTGTTTACATCCACCAAATTTTCTTAAATTTAAGTACCACTGCATATCTTTTGTTTCCATATTTAATTCTTTCATTCTATTTAATAATTTTTCATAGTTTTCTTCTCTTTGTGAGCCACCCATTAATTCTCCAGCTTGTGGTACTTCTAAGTCTACTGCTGCAACTGTCTTTCCATCTTCATTTTGTTTCATATAAAATGCTTTAATATCTTTTGGCCAATCTGTTATAAATACTGGACCATCGAAATATTCTGTTATGTACTTTTCATGTTCTTTTGCTATATCTTCTCCATATTCTGGTTTAAATTCAAAATCTACTTTTGCTTCTTTTAATATTGTTATCACATCTTCATGTTTTATTCTTGTAAATTTACTTTCTACTAGTTTTGTCAATTTTTTAATTAATCCTTTTTCCACAAACTTGTCGAAAAACTCCATTTCATCTTTACAATTATCTAAGACATATTTTACTACGAATTTTAGCATATCTTCTTCTATATTCATGATTCCTTCTAAATCGCAAAAAGCTACTTCTGGTTCTATCATCCAAAATTCTGAAGCGTGTGTTTTGGTATTTGAATTTTCTGCTCTAAATGTTGGACCAAAGGTATATATTTTCTTATATGCCATTGCAAATGTTTCTCCCTCTAATTGACCTGTAACTGCTAATCCTACTTTTTTGCCAAAAAAGTCTTTATCATAACTTACTTTTCCACTTTCTGCTACTTTATCTAAATCTAAAGTAGTTACTTGAAACATTTGTCCTGCACCTTCTCCATCATTAGCTGTTATTAGTGGGGTATGTACGTATACGTATCCACGCTCCTGAAAGTATTTATGAATTGCATATGCAGCAACGCTTCTTACTCTAAAGACAGCTTTAAATAAATTAGTTCTTGGTCTTAAATATGCTATTTCTCTTAAATATTCTCTTGTTGGTCTTCCTTTTGCTTGAAGTGGATATTCATCATCACAATCACCTTCTAAAGTAAAAGATTCTAATGATAATTCAAATTCTTGTCCTTCTTTTGGTGATTTAATCAAAGTTCCAGTAACAGATATTGCACTTCCTAATTTAATTTTTGTTATTTCTTCAAAATCTTTTAATTTATCATCATATACTACCTGTAATGTTTTAAATGTTGTACCATCAGATAAATCAATAAAGCCGAAATGTGCTTGTTTTCTATGATTTCTTACCCAACCATCGACAGTTATTTTTTTATTTATATAATCTTCTTCATATATATTTTTTATATCCATAATATCCTCCTAGTTCATCTTCTTATTTATTAAATTTACTACTCTCTTAGTATCTTTTGTCATCTTGTTATATAAATTATTGTAGTGTCTTAACTCAGTAATTAGATTAATATCATCTTGTGACATTGTTCCAACAAATTCTCTAGTATTATCATCTTTTATTCTTACTTCTCTTCCTAGTAAATAATCTGAAGTTGTACCAAATAAATCTGCCATTAGTTCAAAAGTTTCTAAACTAGGAAATCTACTTCCGTTTTCATATCCACATACTGAAACTTTTGTTACTCCAACTATTTCACCTAATTGCTGCTGTGATAACCCTTTTTCTATTCTTAATTCTTTAATTCTTCTACCAATTAACATTAAAAATCATTCCTTTAATAATATAAAAACAAAGTTATCTCCTTGTTAATTACATTTTACAATAATTTTTGAAAATTGTATATAGTTATTATGGATTTTTTTTGATTATTTATGAATTATTATACTATCTTAAAACATTTTTGATATAATTGTGTTTACTATTAATTATAATATTTTTTTAATTTTAATTATCTTCTCCATCATTCTTTTCTTTTGAAGAAGATAAAAAGGTTACTTTTTCTGCAACTATTTCTGTTTTTTTCTTTTTTTGTCCATCTTCAGTTTCGATTATTCTTGTTTGTACTCTTCCTTTTACTCCAATCATATCTCCTGTTTTACAGTACTCTGTTGTATTTTCTGCAACAGCAGTCCAAAGAGTACAATCTAAAAAATCAGTATCATATTCACCATTAATATTTTTGTAATTTCTTGGTACCGCCAATGTTATCGTAGCCATTGCTCTTCCAGTTTCTGTTACTCTTAACTCTGGTGTTTTTACTAATCTTCCTACAAGGACTATTTGATTCACCATAAATTCCCTCCTTTCAGTTTTGAATATACCATTTCTGTTTTTTTTATTCAAATAGACAAAATATATTTTTAATTTTAAATCTTTCATAAAAAAAGAATTAACTCCTTAAGAGAAAATTCTTATTATTTTATAATTTATTAACTAATTTGTTATATTTTGCTGTTTTTTAATATTTTTTATAATTTTACACAAATTTTACGTTTTATTTATTTAAATTAGTAATTATTGTATTAGCAATCGAATTTATATATGCATCTTGTTCATTAGTTATAATATTTATATCATTTAAATTTGATAAATAACATGTTTCTAATAAATATGCTTCTGCACCAACATTAGAGTCCCAATAATCATTTCCTGTTTGCTCTTCATTTCTATCGTCAACATATGCTCCAGTCATTATTCCACCAGTTTCTCTTATCATGTATAAATAACTTGATGCAGTAGTTACATCATATGGAACAAAATTCTTCTTAGCATATCCTTCCATTGAGCTTGCTATTTCATCTTCAGTAAAATTATGTGTATATATTCCGTTATCTACTTTAAAAGTTTTTCTACTTGAATAATCCATATTTGTATTATTTAATATTTCTTCAACTAGTTTTTTAGCAAAATCATAATTGATATTTGATGGTGTATATAGCTCTAAACCATGTACATTTGATGATTCACTACTATTTAAATGCATTGAAAAAACATATTTTGCATTTACTTCATGTGATATTTGAGCTCTTCCACCTTTTCCATATTCATCAAAATATTCATTATCTTTTAATGTTTCTTTATCTCTAGTTAGTTTAACTTTAAGGCCTGCTTTTTCTAATTTATCTTTTAAATTAATAGCTAAGTCTACTGTTAGATTTTTTTCTTCATAACCATTTACTACTGCTCCTGGATCTTTTCCACCATGTCCTGCATCTATTACAATGTCATATATATCTTTATCTTCATTCTTTGTTACTGTAAATGCCATTGTTTCATAAATTTGACTTTTATTATTTATTAATATTTTTTTATTATGTTTACTCATTGTATAATAAATAGTCTCAGGATATTTTGTATCATTTTGAAGTTGATAATATTTATATGTATATTTAACTTCTTCATCCTTGTTATCATTTTCTTCTTGCTCTTGTTTTTTAGAAGTTCTTATAAACATATTATAATTACTAATTTCTATATTATCTAAATAAAAACCATCATTTATTAAATCTGTTATATAAAATGATAATGTATTTACATTTTGTTCATATTTTATTGGAATACTTATAAAATCTTTTTCGTTATATAAAACCAAATCTATTTCATCAAATGAAAGATTATCAGCGGTTAAATTTCCTTTCATATTTAATTTAGTTCCATAAATATAGTACTCTTCTATTTTAGCTTTTTCTTGTTCTACTACTAATGGTTCTACTTTTTTTTCTTTCGTTTTTTCCACATATATTACATAACCAGTAAATACTAATGCTATTATTATTAATATTATTATAAATTTCTTCATTAATTACCTCCAATATTTATAGATAATAGTCTATTTAATTCTACGGCATATTCCATTGGCAATTCTTCTCTAAAAACATTAACAAATCCTAGTACTATTAATTCTTTTGCTTCTTCTTCATTTATTCCTCTTAACATTAGATAAAATAATTCTTCATCTCTTATTTTTGATACAGTTGCTTCATGTTCTAATAATGATGTATTATTGTCAACAGTATTTGTGGGAATTGTATCACTTTTAGATTTACTATCTAATATTATTGTATCACATTTTACATTAGCTACTGAATGATGAGCTTCTTTTGTTATTTTAGCGGTGCCTCTATAATTTGCTACTCCGCCATTGGAAGCTATTGATTTACTTACAATATTACTTTTTGTGTAAGGAGCAAGATGTATCATCTTTGCCCCTGTATCTTGAATCTGATTACTACCTGCTGATGCTACACTTATACATGATCCTCTTGCATATGGTCCTTTTAAAATACAACATGGATATTTCATATTTACTTTACTTCCAATATTCCCATCTATCCACTCCATTAAACCATTTTCTTCTACTATTGCTCTTTTGGTAACTAAATTATAAACATCATTAGACCAATTTTGAATAGTCGTATATCGACATTTTGCATTTTTTCCTACATATATTTCCACTACTGCGGCATGTAATGCATCTTCAGTATAAGTTCGTGCTGTACATCCTTCTATATAGTTTAATTCACTGTTATCATCAACTATTATTAATGTTCTTTCAAATTGTCCCATATTTTTAGAGTTTATTCTAAAATAACTTTGAAGTGGTCTATTTAACTTTGTATTTTTTGGTACATATATAAAAGTTCCTCCACTCCAAACTGCTCCATTTAAACTTGTAAATTTATTCTCATCATATTTTACTAATTTATTAAAATATTTTCTAAATAATTCTGGATACTTTTTATAAGCTGTATCAGTATCTAAAAATATTACATTTTTTTCTTGTAACTCTTTAATCATATTGTGATAAATAACTTCACTATCATATTGTGCTCCTACACCATCAAGATATTTTTTTTCTGCACTTATAAGCCCTAAATCATTAAACTCTTCTCTTACTTTGCAAGATACATTATTCCAGTTATCAGTTAAATCATTTTCTCTTTCTTTATAATATGTAATAGAATCAAAATCAATATTTAATTTTGGTCCAAAGTTAGGATTATTTAATTTATTAAATTTTTCTAGGCACTTTAATCTAAAATCAAGCATAAATTTATCTTCTTTTTTTATTTTAGATATTTTTTTTATGACATCTGTTGTTAATTTCATAATTTCACCTTGCATTTCTCTTACCTTTTAAACACTTCTCAATTGACAATTATATTATACAGTATTTTCTTTTTTTAATAAAGAAATATTATTAATTTTCAAGTATTTTACATTTATTATATCTTATTTTTATAAAAATTATGTCATTTAAAATATTATTATTAATTTTTTTGTTTAATTTTATAATACTACAAATATTTTTAATATTTAATAATATAATTTATTAAGGTGAATAATATGAAGTTAAAAAATATTAAACTTATTTCTATTTTTGGTATTTTTTTAATATCTTTTATAGTACATTTTGTATATAGTTTATTTCCTAATGTTTTATTTAGCATCTTTTTTCCTGTTAATGAAAGTATTTGGGAACATATGAAAATGATTTCTACTTCGATTATTTTATATGGTATTATTGATTATATTTTAATTAAGAAAAATAAAATTGTTGTTAATAATTTTAAATCTCAATTATTTTTTACTAGTTTTATTGCAGTTTTTATTTATTTAATTATTTATCTTCCTATTTATAGTTTAATTGGTGAAAAATTAATTATTTCTATTTTACTTCTTTTTATTGTTTATGCTATTATTTCTTATATTAGTTATATGATGCTTTCTTCACCTTCTTACAATGTGTTTAATTTTTTAAGTGTTTATTTGATTATTATTATGTATTTTATCTATACATATCTTAGTTATTTTCCTATTCATAATTATATTTTTTATGATACTTCAGAAAATAAATATGGTATTAATGAATATGAATAAATTATAAACAGGTTCTGTGGATAAATTATTAATTAAAAAAATTAGTTTAATTTAAAATATTAAGCTAATTTTTTATTATAATTCACTTCCCCAATGTACAGCATCATTTTGATTATTAAGTTCTTCAACAACACTCTTTAAACTACTTCTATAATTTATAGTAACACTTCCTGTTGCACTTTGAAACATTTCTGTTATTACTGGTGTTGTTTCATTTTTTAAACTCATAGTTATATTTGGTAAACTTGCTTCTTTAAACA
>CANPWS010000073.1 GCA_947584955.1 uncultured Bacilli bacterium
CAATATAAGTATACCATAGGTTGTCAAATTAAGAAATATGTAAGATTTTGTTGTAAATCTTACAATTATTATACGAGTATAAAGGGAGGTAATTATAATAGTGCAACCAAAGTCTAACGTAAAAAAAAATTTTTTATATAATGCCTTTTATCAAATATTGGTTATAATTATACCACTAATAACAACACCATATTTAGCAAGAATAATTGGTCCAAAAGGAACAGGAATATATTCATATAATCAATCTATTGCTAGCTATTTTTCAATGTTTATTGTATTAGGATTAGTTAATTATGGAAGTAGAACTATTTCTTTAGTAAAAGATAAAGAAGAAGATATTAAAAAAAATTTTTGGAGTATTTATTTTACGCAGTTTTTTTGTGGAATTTTTGTAATTATTTGTTATTTAATATATGTAAAGTTTTGGGCAAGTAATAAAGTTGTAGCTAAATTATTTATTATGTATTTAGTGGGATATTTATTTGACGTGAGTTGGTTTTTGACTGGTCTTGAAGAGTTTAAAACACTAACTTTACGTAATACAATTATAAAAATATTTACTTTTATATCAATATTTGTTTTTGTAAAAAAAGAAACAGATGTATATAAGTATGTATTTATATATACATTAGGTACATTAGTATCTGCTTTACTTATTTGGCCAATTGTCTTAAAAAGAGTAAAAGGAATTTATTATAATTTTCATTTAATAGTTAAACATATAAAGCCAAATTTAATTTTATTTGTTCCTGTTATAGCTATAAGTTTGTATAAAGTAATGGATAAAATTATGCTAGGGAATATGACAAATATGAAACAAGTAGGATATTATGAATCTTGTGAACGAATTTTAAATGTTCCAATGGCTTTTATAAATGCTTTAGGTATAGTGATGCTTCCAAGAATGACAAATTTATATAAAAATAATGAGAATATTACATTTAGTACATATATGGATAAATCAATTTCATTTGTAATGTTTTTATCAACATCAATTTCTTTTGGAATTATGGCGGTATCTAAAGAATTTGTTCCTATATTTTTTGGAAAAGGATATAGTATATGTATAAATATTTTTTTAATTTTATTACCAAGTGTTATTTTTATGGGATTTGCTAATGTTATAAGAACTCAATATTTAATACCAAAACAAAAAGATAGAATTTATATATTTTCTATATTTTTTGGGGCAATAGTTAATTTGATTATAAATTTATTATTAATTCCAAAATTTCAAGTAATTGGAGCTTGTATTGGTACATTTTTAGCTGAATTTACAGTTTGTATATCTCAAATTTTATGTATAAAAAAAGAATTGCCTATAAAAAAATATATTTTTTCTTCATTTAAATATTTTATTATTGCTATAATAATGTTTTTTATAATATTTTTTATTAATGTCAAAATAAGCATAGGAATGTTAATTATTAAAGTTATTTTAGGAGCTACAATATATATTACTTTATTAATAATTTTAGAAAGGATTATTTTTATAAAAAATGAAAAAAGATAATAAAATTTATTATATAAGTTATTTAGATAATTGGGGAAGTGGAATTAATCAAAAAATAAATATGCATATAAAGTATTTTAAAAATCATGGTTATAAAGTTGAATATATAACTCTTTCAAAAAGAATAAGTAAATTAAAAAAATATTTATATAAATTAATTCCGTTTTTATCAGAATATGAATATAAAAAATTGAATTTTTCAAATAATATAGTCTATATTAGGTATGGAAAAATGGATTTTCAAGGATTAATGGCGTTAAAAAAGTTGAAAAAAAATAATAATAAAATTTTTATGGAAATTCCAACATATCCGTATGACAAAGAAGTAAATGGAATTTGGAAAATATTTTCATATAAAGATAAAATAATTAGAAAATTTATATCAAAGTATGTTGAATATATTTTTACTTATTCAGATGATAAAAAGATTTTTGGAGTAAAAACGATAAATATATCAAACTTTGTAGATACAGAAAGTATTTCCAAAATAGATAATTCAGTTAAAAATAATTCTATAAATTTAATAGCTGTAGCATCATTGGCGTTTTGGCATGGTTATGACAGATTAATTAAAGGACTGTATGATTATTATAAAGATAAAAAAAATAATGAGATTATAAAGTTACATATAGTTGGTAGTGGAAGTGAATTAAAAAAATATAAACGTTTAATAGGAAAATTTTCATTAAATCAATATGTTATATTAGATGGTATAAAAACAGGAAAAGAATTAGATAAAATATATAATATTTCAGATATTGCAATAGATAGCTTAGGAAGACATAGAGCAGGAGTTTCATATAATAGTACTTTAAAAGGTAAAGAGTATTTGGCAAAAGGGCTACCTATAGTTTCTGGAGTAAAAACTGAATTGGATTTTGATAAAAGTTTTTTATATTATTTGAGAGTACCAGCTGATGATAGTAACATAAATATTCAAAATATAATAGATTTCTATTATAGTATTTATTCAACTAAAGATAAGAATTTTGTACATAATGAAATAAATAACTATGCTAAAAAAAATTTTAATGTTGAAAAATGTATGGAACCTATTATAGAAATAATAAAAGATATGGAGATAAAATAAAATGTTGATTTTTACATTAGTGTTTTTATTAGCACTTACAATTTTTTCATTAATAACTGAAAAAAAGATAACAGTACTTTTTTTATTTAATGTAGTTTGGTTTTTTGTTGTATTATTGTGTAGTTTGAATATTTTTGGACGTTTACCGTTTTCGGAAAGAGTATATCAGTTTGTTATATTAGGAAATTTATTTTTTAATATTGGATATATAATGTCTTCTCATATTAAGTTTTCTGACAAAGAATATAGAAAAAAATCATTACATCTAAATAATAATATTATAATTTTTTTATTAACATTTTCAATTTTATTTTATTTTATTCAAGCAATTAAAGTTTGGAAATTATATAGATCTGGACTTTCGCTTACACACATTAGATATTCATATTATACAAAAGGGAAGATTATGAATAATTTTGAATCTATAATATCTTCATGGATTACTACACCAATTGCATATTATTTAATAATTCCAATTAATATGTTTAATTTTTACAAAAAAGAAGAAAAAAGAAAAATAGTATTAGTTTTATCTATTATAGTAGTTATACTATATTTATTTGTATCTCAAGCTAAACAAAATATAGTATATTATATTTTTTCTTTTATTGTTGCATTATATCAAGTAAAGTTTGATAAGAAAACTAGGAAGTTAATAATAAAATATGTTGTATTAATATTTATAGCAATTTTAATTTTGAATGCAGTAAGACATGGAGAGTTTAGCTTTAGTTTTTTATATGGATATGCAGGTATATCTTTAAATTTATTGTCTTATTGGAGTAAATATATAGATAAAATAGGATTGAAAACAAATGGATTAGCTTTTTTATGGGGTATTATAAATATTCCAATATCGTTTATTCAATTAGTTGTTCCTAAATTATTTAGCAAGATTAATTATATTGAATCAACAATGTCCTATATGATAACAACAGGAATACAGGCATTTAAAGGAGAAAGACCTTCTAATAATGTTTTTGTAACATATTTATTATTCTTTTATTTAGATGCAAGATTTTTAGGAATTTGTGTTTTTAGTTTAATATATGGTTTTGTAGTTAGTAAACTTATAAAAATGTGTATGAAAAATCAAGATAAATCATATTATATGGTTATGTATAATATTATAGGTGTTGGTGTGCTTTATACATTTATTTCATGGCCAATATTTAATACTGCTTATGTAATGTCTTTTATAATTTTAAGAATGATTTGTATACATTTTTTGAGGTCAGATAATAAAGAAAAAGTAGAATTACAGGATAGTAGAAATGAACTCTGAAAATAGATATCATTATTATATGTATTGAAAAATAAAAGAAAGATTATGAGGAAAAAATGGAAGTAAAAAGCAATAGAATTATATATTTAGATTATTTAAAATTATTAGGTTTATTATGTATTATTTTAGCTCATGTTTGTAATAATCAATATATTATGCAAATTAGAAACTTTGATGTACCACTAATGGTTATAATATCTGGAATATTGGCTAATGAATCATATAAAAAATACAAAGAAAATAATAAATCTACATTAAAATATTATTGGAAAAGGTTTGTAAGGTTAGTTATACCTACTTGGATTTTTTTAACAATTTATTTTTGTATAAGTTGTTTACTTAATCATTTTTATACATTTAAAGAAATATTAGAAAGTTATTTTTTACTTGATGGAATAGGATATGTATGGATAATTAGAGTTTATTTAATATGTGCTTTATTGACACCTTTAATATATTGGATAAATGAGAAAACCTCTAAAGTGGCTACATACTATATATATATATATATATAGTATATGAAATATTAGTAAGTTTAAATTTTATGAGCAATAATTTTATTTTTAAATATTTTATTTATTATGCGATACCTTATGGGATTATTTATTCATTAGGAATGAATTGTAATAAAATAAATTCTAAACAAAAAAGAAAAATTGCTTTAGTATTTTTGACTATATTTTTAATATTATTTACTATTATATTTTTGAGTAGTGGTGAAATAAAATCAACAGCTTCTATGAAATATCCACCAAGAATTTATTACATAAGTTACGCTTTATTTGTAGATTTTTTATTATTAAGTATTTTTGAAAATTTAAAATTAAAAGAGTTTAACATTATTAATTTTTGTAGTAAATCTTCTTTATGGATATATTTATGGCATATTTTATTTGTGCAATTTGCAAAACAAATACTTACAAATATTAATTGGATTATTAAATTTTTAATAGTTTTATTTGGAGCAGTACTTATAACTTATATTCAAAATAAATTAGTTGATATATTAGAAAAAATAAATTTTAATAAAAATATTTTAAAAATTTTTAGAGGTTAAAAAATTAAAAGAATAAATAAGTAGATGAATAGGAAAATATGAGTGTCAAAAAATAGTTGACAAAAATGTCAATTTATGCTAAACTAAATACAGATTAGATGAGATTAGACATTCTATTCCGACATCTATTCAAAATTGGTTAGTGTTCATACTCCTATTATGGAGATAATGAGAAAGAACAAAAAAGAGTAGGAAATTGCACTTCCTACTCTTTTACTATGTACTAAAGTACCTAGTCTTTGTCGTGCTTTCCAGCAGTTAATACAATTACTAACATTACTAGAAATACGATTAATTGGTTAGTGTCCATGTTTTCTCCTTTCCTTAGGAGGTAATAGAGAAATGAACAAATATAATATATCATTATAAAATATGAAAGTCAATAAAAATTTTGGACGACAGTTTTTTAGAAATTAAAATTTATTAGTTCCAAAAATTACAAGATTTAAAAAAGTCTAAAAAGATAAGAAATTCTGGGAAAAAGATGGTAAAAAATGCTTGACATTTTCATTAAAATGGATTATAGTAATAAACATCTTCAAAAAAGTTTTAAATTTTTTTGAAGAAAATTTTGAAAATTAAAGAAATATTTTCATAATAAATCTTTCAATTAGATGGAGATTGTCTTCATCTAAAATAAGTTCTAACTTACAAGATACAATAATTGAATTTATTAGAAAATTTAAATATGTTAATTTTTCTTTAATGATTTAAAGTTAAGTTGAATCTCATTTTATAAAATATGAGATTCAATTTTTTATATGATAGAAATATTATATAAAAGCATTGCGAATTAAAATGTACAGAAATTTTCATAAATGAAAATCTCGCGTTGTGAACAAATTAACGAAACTCATTTGCTATTTAATTAAGTTTCAACTTTTTATTATAAAAATATATAGTTTTGTTGATTTTTCTTTACTTTTTGATAATTATGTATTATAATTCATATATAAAAATGATGTATAAGGAGTAAAATTAAAATGAAAATTGCGGTAGCTGGAACTGGATATGTTGGATTATCTATGGCAACTTTATTAAGTCAAAGGAACGAAGTTGTAGCTTTAGATGTTGTTAAAGAAAAAGTTGATATGATAAATAAGAGAATTTCTCCAATTAGAGATAAAGAAATTGAAGAATTTTTCAAAAATAAAACTTTAGATTTAAGAGCTACGTTAGATTATAAAGAGGCTTTTAAAGATGCTAAATTTATAATAATTTCAACACCAACTAATTATGATGATGAAAAAAATTATTTTGATACTTCTAGTGTTGAAGATATAATTGAAAAAGTAATTTCAATGAAGATAAAAACTACAATGATAGTAAAATCTACTATTCCAGTAGGTTATATTGAATCAGTTAAGAAAAAATACAATATAGATAATATAATGTTTAGTCCTGAATTCTTAAGAGAGGGACGAGCTTTATATGATAATTTATATCCATCTAGAATTATAGTT
>CANPWS010000074.1 GCA_947584955.1 uncultured Bacilli bacterium
CAAATAATACTATAATTACAAATCCAATAATTCCAAATACTATCATTCCTAATTGGAAAAATGACCATTTCATTGTAATATACACCACCTTCCTGTACACTTACCAAGTGCATCATAGTGTGCATTAACTCTTTCTATATTGTAACCACTACTAATCATACTAGCAAGCTCATTACTATATCCAGTTGTTTGTATTGTACGTAAGTCAGAGTATTTTCTATTTGATGTAAGTGATGCTTTTAAATTTGAAATATCAGATTTTGTAAAGAATGCATGATACTCTAATCTATCTCTTGTTAATTCTGTTTCTTTAGCTTCTTCACTATTCATAAAATATGTCCAGTTTCTACCTGCATTTCTATTTGGAAATGGATCACTTAAATTTATTGGTCTATATATAAATTTATAGCTAAAATTATTATGTTTTGGATCTTCATAAATTCTCTGATCAACGCTTACTTGACAGCTAAGACCAAAAGACCAATTCATAAGATTAACAACGCTTCCTTGACCACCACTAATTTCTATAGGGAATGGGTCTTCTTTAGGCCACTTTAATGGAACAAAGTATCTTTTTCTGCCATTTAATTCTTCGCTATTACAAGCACGACCATAAGTTACATTAAATGGTGCATATAAATTTATGCAAGATTCATTTTTTTGATATGATATACTTCCTGAAATTTGAGTTCCTGGATACCATGACCCAGTGTGACCACCACCGCCATCAAAACTTCCTGCTCCAGAACCTTCTAAAGAGTCATTTTGTGCAGGATAAGCATTACTATTTTTGGTGGAACTAGATGGAACAGACACATCTTGTGTATAATCTCCAGCTCGTTGTGCTATATGTTGCTCTGCTGGACCACCACCACTACCACAGCCGTTCGCATCTTGCCATCCACCTCCTGAACCTTTTTCTGGACAAGAATAATCTGCATAATAATACACAGTATTCTCCACAGGTACGTCAACCATTTCACAACCCCATGTTCCATCAGCCAGTCTATGACACTGTTGTTCCGGTCGATACTCGATTGTTGTCTCCTTTTTTACGCATGGTTGCCCTGGAAGCTGTAAGCTATAATCAGCTGGACACTCTGGTTTAAGCCACTTTCTTGCACAAAATACTCCATGTTCTGCATAATCGCCACAATAATTCCAAACTGCTGTCGTATTATAACTAAATGTTATGTCTATTCCTCCACCTGCCCAAATATTTCTAAAATTACCTGCCCTAAACGAACCATTTTGATGTGCATTACCTTGAGCAGTTGCTTGTTCACTAAGTTGTCCGCCACAATACTCCTGATCATGAATTTCTTCTGGAAATTCATGACTAGAACCATACCATTCTGTTACTAAAAGTAATCCTGTTGATTGACCTGCTCCTCCTGCTTCACAGCCTGATAAACTAGCACTAAGTTGCATAGGATCTAAACAACTATTTGCACCATCACCACTTCCATCTCCATTTGGATCATCTTCACAAGTTTCAGCATCCCAGCTTGCTGATATTTCTAAAAGTTTAGTTACGAACACCCACTTGTTTCCATCTGCATCTTCATAAGCATTTTGCATCATGTCTTGAGTTACTAACAAGTCTGGACGTTCAATATAAATTTGAGGATTTCCATTTTCATCTACTTCTCCAGTATAAGAGAAATGTGTTTCAGTATCAATTGATGAATTTACAAATTGATCACAGGTTTCTCCATGATTAGTTATGGTATCTATATCTAACCAACCTGTCCCAGCTCCTGAATTGATGCAGTGCGTTCTTCCATCAATAGAAGAATCGCAATATGCTTCATCTGTTCCAAGACCTTCTTCTTCCCTGTGTTCAATCGCATCAACATAATTATGACAATCTTGTTCTGTCATAGCATGAGTTTCACCACCAATACTTATATTTTGTGCACCACGTGGAAGGCCTTCAAAATATGTATAATAATTATTATCGTTGTTATTATAATTAACATCCAAAACTTGACCAGTAGTAGGATCAACTTTTAATGCTAGATCTGCATACATCTCTTTAATTGCATTACAATGTTTTAAAGCTTTTACATCTTTTTTGTTAAAATAAAATATTGATCCTAAAGTTAAAATAGATAAACCAACAACAATAGACCTTTTAACTATTTTTTTCTTATTATTTTTTTTCATATATAACCTCATTCCATTTTATATTTTACTTTTAAATTATGCTCTTTATATTTACCATGACTACGTTACATTTTACACTCTATTCTACTTTCAATATATATCATAACATTTTTTTTGTAAAATTGAAATAATTTTTTTGATTTTTTTGAAGAAAAATGTTATTATTATTCATGGAGGACATTTAAATGAAACGAAAAAATGTTATTTTCATAGGGATATCCGTTTTATTAATATTAATTATTGCATTTTTAGTTATAAATAAAATTTCTAATAAGGGAAAGTTAACTGAATTAAATGTTAATGATGTAGAAGAAAAAATTAATAATAAAGAAACTTTTATTTTATGTATTAGTAAAACTACTTGTACTCATTGTATAAACTATAAACCAAAATTAAAAAAAATAAGTAAGTCTTATAATTTAGAAATTTTTTATATAGATGTAGATAAATATAGCACTTCGGATTTAAATAAATTTAGACAGTATATATCATTTGATAATAGTACTCCTGTTACTGTTTTTATAAAAGATGGTGAGGAAAAAACAACTAGTAATAGAATTTTTGGAGATTTAAGTACTAATAAAATTATTGAAAAGTTTAAATCTAATGGTTTTATAAAATAAAAAATATAATGTATTATTTTTTAACATTATATTTTTTTAATCTTGTATTAACCAGTCTTCACCTTTGAAAGGTTCTTTTCTTAACAAATTAGGAAAATCCTGTTGTCTTAATACTTCATATACCATTATGGCGACACAATTAGATAAATTTAAACTTCTAACATTGTCTGTTGATGGTATTCTCATACATCTATCTAAATATTTTCTTAATATTTCTTTCGGTATACCTGTAGATTCTTTTCCAAAAAATAAATAAATATTTTTGCTGGTATCACTATAATCAAAAGAAGTATGTGGCTTTTTTCCATATCTTGTTAAAAAGTAAAATTCTCCTTTATTCTGAGATAAAAAATCATCAAAATTTTCATAAACTTGATAATTTACTTTATCAATATAGTTAACTGCACTTCTTTTTAAATATTTTTCTTCTAAACTGAATCCTAAAGGTTTTATTAAATGTAATTTAGAATTGGTTGCGGCACATGTTCTCATTATATTTCCTGTATTACCTGGTATTTCAGGTTGATATAAAACAATATTAATCATTTAAGTCTATTCCTTCTTCTTCTAAAAAAGTTTTTATTTTTGTTATATCATAATTATTTTCTTTTATATCATATATTTGACTTAAAACACCATTTTTAAATACTAAAATACATGGGACATTAGTTATATTTTTTTCTTCTTTTTGATAATCTTGTTTAACTTTATTAATTAAATTTTTATTATTATATATTTCTGTTAAATCTAAATATAATATTTCTTTTTTTAAGTTACTACTATCAATTATTAATTTTTTAAATTCTAATTCAAAATCTCTTATTTTTTTATCTTCTAATACTGAAACATATATGAAAGCATTATTATTTTCATCAACATAATTGGATAATTCATTGTAGTTTATGACTTGCAAATATCTATCCATTATTTGATTATTTAATTTACTTTCTTCATATGTTAAATACCATAAGTAGAAGTAAAAAACAATTAATACTGTAACAATTATTATAATAAATAAATATATATAATTCTTTACTGGTATAACTTTTTTTTCCCTTTTCACATTTATGCCACCTCTCATAATTAATTTTATCAGTTATTTTATTTTTTGTAAATATTAATTATTAATAATAATTTCATTTTTAATTACTATATTATATTCTTTTATTTATAAATTAACGTTAAAATTTTATGGTATTATAAAAATTTCCTTGAAATTATTATTTTTTATGCTATAATAAGCCATAGGTGTTTATATATGAAAGAAAATTATGCAAAATTATTAAGTAAAATTGTTGATGAATTAGGTTATAAACCTAATTTACTTCTTCATAGTTGTTGTGCTCCTTGTAGTAGTTATGTAATTGAATATTTACGTGAGTATTTTAATATTACTATTTATTATTATAATCCAAATATATCTCCCAAAGAAGAATATGAAAAAAGAAAGCATGAACAAATAAGATTTATTAAAAATTTTGATGATGTTAAATTTATTGATTGTGATTATGATAATGACATCTATGAAGAAAGTATTAAAGGATTAGAAAATGAACCTGAAAAGGGTAAAAGATGTAATATTTGTTTTCAATTGAGATTAGAAAAGACAGGACAAATTGCAAAAGAACATAATTTTGATTATTTTGGTACAACTTTAACTGTAAGTCCTTATAAAAATGCTTCGGTAATTAACGATATTGGAAGAAGTGTTCAACAAAAATATGGAATTAAATTTTTGTTCGCAGATTTTAAAAAGGGTGATGGATATAAAAGATCTATTGAGCTTTCTAAGAAATATGATTTGTACCGTCAAAATTATTGTGGATGTATTTATTCAAAAAGGTCAAATAAAAATACTAGTAATTTAATTACAAATAAGTAATAAATTTTGCTAGTATATAATAAATAAAAAAATTAGGCATTTAATTATATCCCTAATTTTTTTATTTATGATAATAATGTTGTTACTAATTTAACTGTTCCTACTAAAACTAATCCTAGCCAAATAATGATAATTGGTACTGTAAATACACTACCTTGTTGATTATTTACTTCCTGATTAGTTAAATTTTCTGCTTTAGGAGTATCACTTGTATTTATCATATTTTGGTTTTGAATTTGATTATTTATATTATTTTGGATTTGTTCTTGTAGATTATTTTGAATTTGTGTCTGTACTCCAGTAAATACTGCTTTATTTAAATCTTGCGGATTAATAGGTTGCTTATTGTTAATATCATTATAATTATTTACATTTGATTCTAAATTAGTATTTTCTTTTGTTATTTCTTTTAAAGTATCTGAAACATTTTCAGGTTGTTTTAAAGGTATTTCTGAGCCGTCATCTTGGCTATTTACTGCTACTTCATTAGGAGATTCTACATTAGAATCTTGTATTTGATTATTTATTCTAATTTGATTATCTACATTTATAGGCTCTACTGGAGGAGTTATTATTTTATTTTCTAATGGATCATTTGCTAATACTTGACTTGGTTCTTCATTTTCTTGTTTAGATGAATTTAAATTAGCACTTATCTCACTTAAATTTATTTCTGTAGTTACTTCCTCTAAAGCTTTTTGTAAATTTTCTTCATTAATAATATTAAATTCAGGTACTTGTTTAATATTTGATGTTAATTTATTATAAAATGCTACACTTTTTGATAATATACTATCTTTCATTGTTACTACATATGTATTTTTTATTGTTATTCTACTATCTTTTAGTTCTAAATTTGGGTTCTTAATTATTATATTATTGTATATTAAATTTGATATTTCTAATTTATCTGTATTTACTAAAAATTCTACTTTAATTTTTGATAGTAAGTTTCTTAATCTAGATATTTTTTCTATATCAACATAAAAAGGTAAATATACTTTACATAATTCTACATTCACAGCTTTAGCACTTAATATACTTTTATTTAGAATAACTACATTAGACATCTCCACTCACCTCTTATAATGGTAATTTTATAATTTCTTTTACAATATTATCAATTCTTTGTTTTTCTGCAGCATCTTCTATATCTTTTAATACATCATTTCCTGTTTCATCTCTTTCTAGTCTTGAAACAAAAACATTGATAGTCTCACTATCTCTATTTATACTATATATAGCATATTCTTTTTGATCTGTTTCAAATACTGTAATCAAATTAGCTTCTCTTTCTATATTATGTTCATCAATTATTTTAAACATTTTATCCATTTTTATTCCTCCATTTAATATGATTGCCAACTTCTGGCTACTTTATACTATACATAATATAACATATTTTTAATTTTATTACAATAGATTATTTGCTTTTTTTTTATTTTTTCTAATACATGATAATCATATATTATTATGTATTTTTTTATTTTAGTATTGCATTTTTGTTAATAATGTATATAATTGTATTTAATCTTTGACAAAGTAAAGGAGGACAATATGGTTAATGAAAAAGATTTTTAGAAAATAATGATTTACTACTTAAAAAATTTTTAATAATTGTCCTTGATAAATTCTTAAATATTAAACTTGATTATAATAATACTGTAGTTTTTTT
>CANPWS010000075.1 GCA_947584955.1 uncultured Bacilli bacterium
TCTTTTTTATAAATATCTGGTATATATTTTTCCATTCTATTACCTCCACGACTATAATAATTTTAACATGTTTTTTTCACATTATCAATAAAAATATCTTATATTTTACAGTTAAAATATATTTTATTTAGTTTTATTATTAATATTCATATTTTAAATCATAACTTTTTTTACCACCATATTTTACATTATATTTTCACTAAAAAAAATCAGTCATAAAACTGAATTTTCAATTAAGTAACTGAAGTTATGTCTGTTTTTACATACAGATTAAGTCTATTTTTTACCATACATATTAGCTAATTTTTCCATTGATTCTTTTTGATAAGGTACTAATTTTTCTTCCATGCATGCCATCAAATCAAATGTAATATTACCTTGTATTTTAATGGTTACTTTTTTCGCTTTTCCACTAAAAGAATAGTTTTTAAATACTATACTTTCAATATAATTATTATTTATAAATGAAAAATTACTAATATTAGATACATATCTATCAAGTTTAGCCATTATTCTGGATCCTTCAATTAGTAAAGGAATAAATCCTAATCCATGTTCTGTTACATTAATAAGCAAAGCATCATAATGACCTATTCCAATAGAATTTCCCATATTCTCCTCTTTTTGAGTTCGTTCTGTACCTTCAGCTAATCCACCTACAAAACCTCCTAAAGCTCCTCCTAAAATTCCTCCAACAAGACTTTTTTTAGTTACTAATGGTCCTGCATTAGGATCTTTATAAGCTATAAACATTAAATTTTGATTACCAATACAATTAACACTTCTAAATAAATTAGTTGCTCCTTCTAGTGTTTTAAAATCATTATTCATATTATTACTTATATTTGAATTTATTGCATTATCGTAATCAGAATTATTTATTGTCTGATTATTAACTATATTACTATTTATATTTGAACTAACATTAGCATTAAATGAATTAATATCTTTATTAGTATTGTTCATCATAACATTATTGTTAACATTAGTCATATTATTAGTTTGTAGATTATTATTTGTATTAATAATTACATTTTGATTAGGAATATTATTATAAATCTGATTATTAGTCATATTTATATTACTTTCAACTTTATTTCCACAATATTCACAAAAATTACTGTTGTCGCTAATCTCGTTATTACATCTTAAACACTTCATTAAACATTCCTTCTTTCTTATCTTAAATAAATAATTATTATTTTTCTAAAACTAATTCCCACTATCAAGTTTTATAAAAATATTATTTACACGTGTTATAAACATTCTTCCAGTAAAATCATTATTTCTATAGAGGAGCTAAAATAATAATGTACTACATCGTTTTACTATTATTGCCTTTTTGATTTTCTTGAAGATTAAATCCAAAGAAGCCAACCATATCATTAACTTCTTCTTTGTCATAATCAACAAATCTACTATCTTGTGCAACTAAAGCTGCATTATTCATAATAGTAGAAATTGCCTGTTTTCTTTGTTCATCAGATAAACTAACATCTGACATAACTTGATACATATCATTTAAAGAATTATTTAAATATGCAATTATAGCATTCTTTTTATTCATATTTAATTCATATTCATTTTCTATACTCATAAATTACCTCCTAATTTTTAGCCCCTGTATACAAATAATGCGTAGTATTACTGTACACTAATATCTTTCTACAATAATCTTATCAAAAAAAGAAAAACGAAGCAAGGCTTTTGCGAAATTAATTTATAGATCTATAATTTATTGACATTGATTTGTCTTCTCTTTACAACTTCGCTTTGGTACATAATAAAAGATAATAAAATTTACTATTTTATGCATTTTTTATGTTTAAATTCTTTTAGTCTATAATTTTGACTTTTCCATCCTAGTGTTAACGTATCTTTAATTATCTTATGTATGACTTCATTTTTTATCACATTTTAACTCCTTTCTTCAAAAAGAATAAATATTAAATTTTCTCAAATACTTCTTTTTCTAATATTTATTTTTTGTTTTCAAGCAAAATTTTTCTAGCAATATTGAATTTTTCATGTGTATTTTTAACTTTGTAAAAACTTGATAATATTAATTTCTTTCTAATAATTAAAAAATTTCAATTAACAAAAAAGGCATAGGAAGAATACCAATTCAAATAGCTTTTTTACCTAAAGCAATTAACTTTATGAAAGAAAAAAGGAATTAAATTTCTCCTATATTTTTATTTTTTTCTCTCTTAATTTGATTATTCACTTCATACTTGCCAAAGAGAGCGTAGTCCCTGTATTGCAATACCCACTTTTTAACAGGCATTTGCTTTATCATAGTTATTATTATGTGTTACTAATTTTCTTAATTTACTAATATTTATTGTTTAACCACAATCTTATAACAAAATAAAAGACTACTGTCTTTCTTTACAGTAATCTTTGTTTACTTTTTGTAAACGTCTCTTATAAAACTGAATTTTTTATATTTTGATATTTCCACTAAATATATCTTTCATATATTTCCAATATAATTCTAGTAAGTTAGCTTTTTTTATATCCTCTTTTACAGTTAAGTCTACTTCCTGTAATACCTTAGAATCATTTTTTACAATTAGTTTACCAATTACATCACCTTTTTTTATTGGTGCTTTAATATCATTAACTTTTACTTCATATGTTGGATTAATATTTTCTGTTTTCTTTAACAAAATGGTAACATCTTTAGTTGGTACTATTTCAACTTTATCAACTTTTGCCCTGTTAACAGGCTCTTTTTGAATAACACTGTTCGTAGAAAGTAACTTATCTATTTTATACCTTGCAAACGCATAATCAAGCATTGATGCCACTTCAGAATTTCGCGTACTTGCATCACCTTCCCCCATTACAGTAGCAATTATTCTCATATCATCTTTTTTCATTGTAGCAGTTAGACAGTAACCAGCAGTTTCTGTATATCCCGTTTTAAGACCATCAACACCTTGTTTAAAGCGCACAAGTTTATTAGTATTTAATTTTTACAATAAAAACATCCCAAATACCAATCTTTTAGGTACTTACATTATAGTGATATAAATTTTAAACATTATCAACACTATACTTATCTAATATTTTAGAACGATAATTAATAAACTTATTATAATTATAATTATATTCATTTTCTTTAATATCATCTAACATACTATCTCGAATATTCATAAATTCTTTTAAAAACTCTTTTTTCAAATTATCCATCCTCCACAAAAAAAGAGAATTAAATAAATTATACTTTTTTTATAGTTTTCTATATCTATCCCATAAAAATTTTTCCATTTGGTGTTTTTCTTTTTCATCTTTAGCAATTGCATAATTATTTAAATCAATAATTGCATTAATAATTCCACCATTTCCATTACGAATTTTTAAAACTGCATTTAAACAATATTTATCAATCCATATATCAGATAATTCTTGATTATTTATATATTCTTCTAAGTTAACTAATAATCTATCATCTATTTTTTTAATAATTTCATCTGCAAGGCCACTTATATAACTATCATCATATACACATACATCTCTTAACTTTTCAACAGCAATATCTTTATAAGTAAATTCATCTTTAATTCTTTTAAATAATTTTTCTTTATCAATTTTCATATTTAACACACCCTTCCTCTAAATACTTATATATTAAAAAAATATTTAATGCAACAATACTTTCCATAATATGAATCTAATATAGTTGCTGCTAATGCCATTTTTTTATTATTAATTATAAATGTATTTTTATATTCATCTATTATCTCCTTAATTAGTTGTTGATAGTAATAAATAATTGAACTATATTTATTTGTAACAATTAAATCTACTAAATCATTAATTTTTTCTTCTATTTCATTAATAACTATTGAATTTAAATAATCAGTAGCATTTACTTCTTCATTATCAATAATTAATTTATTATTAATACTATTAATAATTTTTTTTTGCGAATTAACGATTTCATTTTGGATATCATTTAATAAATAACTTCTATATTGAATGATTTTGTTTGTAGTATACTTACTTAATTCTTTTTCTTCCTCTTTAAACAAATCATCAAACTCTTGATTAATAGGAAACTCGTTTGTATTAACATAATCTTTTTCTAATATATTATTTAATTCTATTAAATTATAATTATCAATATCTAAAGTTATCC
Organism: uncultured Bacilli bacterium; assembly: GCA_947584955.1. The sequence goes on from CANPWS010000075.1 coordinate 4,148, forward strand.
AATACTTAGGTCTAACCACTTTATTTCTAATGTTTAAATCTTCATTAGGAATTTCTATTAGTGAACCTATTAAAAGTTTATCATTTTCACGTCTTAACATTGGGAATAATGTGACTCCATCTTTTAAATTATTTTCTTTTAAAATACTATATATTTTATTTGTTATTTCATCAGTAAAAGTTAAATTTTCTTTAATCATTATATCTCTCCTTTATTTTCTTTCTAGCACTATATAAATAATATTTTACATTAGCTTCTTTACTATTTAAAATACTACATATCTCTTTGATATTATAATCATTCTTATAATAAAATATAAAGCATTCTTTTTCTTTATCAGTTAAATTAAATTTATCTAAATCATCAAAAATATCATTATATATAATTTTCTCTATATCATTATTTTCAAATTTAGTATTAATTAAAATATTATCATCATATATTAATGATTTATCCTTAACAATCTTTTTAATTTTATTTTTATAAGTATTATAAGCAATTACCCAAATTAATTTATCAATATCTTTTATCTCTATATTCTTACTTAAATATGTATATAATTGAACAAAAATATCATTAAGTAAATCCTTAGCATCTTCCCTATTTTTCATTTTCTTTAATGACCAATAATATATTTTATTATAATATTCATCATAAACTTTATCATTCATTATATCATCCTATCTAGTGTAAAATTAATATTCTATTTATTACATACATTTTTCACATTTTTACTACCTCCACTAATGTAGTAGCAAAAAAATACACTTGGTTAGTATATTTTTATTTATTTTAGAGATTTAGCCATATTTCTTTTAACAAATTCACATACATCTTGTGCTATTTGACTAGATATATTAGAATTTAAAACTACATCATTATGATTACCTTCATACGATTTCATCTCAACTTCTATTCCTAATTGTTGATATATTTTTACCATTTCGCTTAGTCTATCTTGTGTAGTTTTGCAATCTTCAAACATTTGATTAATTATTTGTGCTTGTTCATCCGTAAAACATTCTCTATGTTTTGCTTTTTTAGAATTAATAGGATCTAGTTCAGCACAATCTCCTGTATCTTTATCACCCATATAAACAAAATGTTTAATTTTAGAATATTCATCTAAATCAAAATTAGCAACATCACTTACTCCTATTGGTGATGTAAGTTTATAACCTTTATATTCAGTAAAGGGAAGCGTTAAAATACCATCTGTACCACCAGCAATAACCATACTAACTATATCCTTATGTAAAAAAGCAAAATTATTAGCAAAATGACCTGCTGCAGAATATCCTGTCATAATAGCTTTATCCATTTCATCTTTACCTAAAAATCTATTACAATTTTGAATCATATCATATACTTGCGAATGTATATTAGTTAAATAATTTTTATCATCCACAGATATATTAGCTCCTCCATTATTTATATATTCATTTAAATATTCAAAATTATTATTATAGACATCACTAGATAAAAAAGTACTATAAAATCCTTTAAATCTAGGTATAATTGGAAATAATATAGGGCATTTAAATTCAGAGCACAATCTCTTTAATAGTTCTTCTATATTTTTACCACTTTTAACAATTTCAATATATGAATTAATAGTATCATTATAATTATTAAAATTACAAGCAGTTGTAAAATTTCCTACTACTAAATTTGTATTTATATCAACATCATTTGGAACAAATAACATGTAAGGTAAAGAGTTACCATCATTAAATAAATACATTTTACCAGGTATTTCTATATCTCCATATTTAATACTATAATCAAATACATCATACTTTTTATTCAATTCATCATTTCTTTTATTATTTCTTTTATTATAGCTTACTAATATATTCTTAGGATTATTAGATATATTTCTTCTTGTTCCATCAATAAAATCTAAATCAAAATGATGCATATATTCAAATCGTTCAACTTCTCTATATTTATTTAAAACTTCATCAGAAAACAAATTAAATATATCTTCATAATCTTTATCAATAAGCATTTTAATATCAATTTTTAATTCTTTCATAATATAATTACATAGCATTGTAAAAGAAATATTAGATGGATTTAATTCATAGTGAATACCATTT
>CANPWS010000076.1 GCA_947584955.1 uncultured Bacilli bacterium
GTGGGACTTGAACCCACACGGTATTGCTACCACTGGATTTTGAGTCCAGCGCGTCTACCAATTTCACCACACAAGCATAAATTATAAAATTAAAACTCGAAACTATTATTAGATCGAGTTATTAGCCTTTGGTGCGGGTGACAGGAGTTGAACCTGCACGGATAAACCGCTAGATCCTAAGTCTAGTGCGTCTGCCAATTCCGCCACACCCGCATATACAAGTGGTGGACCCTGCAGGACTCGAACCTGCGACCGCCCGGTTATGAGCCGGATGCTCTAACCAACTGAGCTAAGGGTCCGCTTGCTAATTAATAATACCATAATTTTATTTATATATCAAGCTTTTTTAAAAAAAAATTACATTTTTTTGTTTGAAAATAAAAAAGGTAAATAATTAAGAAACAATTTGTCATATTTTTTTTCTTTGATATTATAAACAATTCATAGTATAATAAAAATGGTGATAGTAATGAAAAATAAATTATTATTAATACTGTTAATAATATTTAGTACATCATGTACCATACACAAAAAAGAGGAAAAAGCAGATAATACAACCAAAGATAAGCAAGAAGAAATACAATATGATGATACTTATATTGAAGTAATACCAGAAAATGCTAAAAAATTTATAAATAACACAAAAGACGCTGATGATATTATAATACCTTTAGAAAAAATAGAAGAATATAATAAAGATGTCTTTGAAAAATCTAATTCTATGTATGATATAGATAAAATATATGAACTTACAAAAGAAGAAAAGTTAGAATATATAAATAAATATAAAATACCATCATTACCTAAATATAATAACGGAACTTTAATAACCGAAAAAGAAGTATTAGATATATTAGAAAATAGAAATATTAATGCTATAGATGATAATAAAATACAAAAAGGAATAATAGTAAAAAGAAGTAATTTAAAATCTTTTCCTACTTATATACATTTTTTTGATAATAAAGAAGATAATAATTTTGATAAATTACAAGAGACAGAACTTCGTATTGGAACTGGTGTTTTAGTTATACATGAAAGCAAAGATGGAATATGGAACTATGTTATAAGTAAAATTTATACAGGTTGGGTATTAAAAGAAAATATTGCATATGCAAATGATTATGAATATAATTATTTGACAAATAATGATAAATTTACTATTATAATAGACTCTTCATTAGAAATAGATGGTGAAATATTAGATATGGGAGTTAAATTACCTTATCAAAAAACTGTTAAAGAAGGTTATCAGGTAGTATTACCTATAAAAGGAAAAGATGGTTATGTTCAAAGAAAAGATATAATTATCTCTAAAGATAAGGCACATATAGGTTATTTGCCATATACAAAGAAAAATATTTATATAGAAGCATTTAAATATGAAAATGAAGATTATAGCTGGGGAGGAATGGATAAGTCAGTAGATTGTTCTAGTTATATTTTAAATATATTTAGTACTTTTGGATTTGAATTTCCAAGAAATACAAGTAGTCAGCAAAATAGTATAGGAGAAATAGAATATTTAACAAATAAAAGTTTGGAAGATAAAATAAAAATAATAGAACAAAATAATTTAGTAGTTCTTTATCAAAAAGGTCATGTTATGTTATATTTAGGAAAAATTGATAATGAGAATTATATAATTCATGCTTCTGGTAGTGAAATGAAAGTAACAGTTACACCACTTAATAATAGTTCTAATTATTTATCTCAAATAGATAGAATAGTAAAAATAAAATAAAAATGCAAAAATATATATTCAAAAAAATAAAAAGTATGGTATAATGTTATAGAACTTGCCCAGTAGCCAAGCGGTAAGGCATCGGACTCTGACTCCGACATTTCATAGGTTCGAATCCTTTCTGGGCAACCATAAAGAAATTAACCCTTTGTAAAAGGGTTTTTATTATAAAGGTGGTGTATTTATGACAAATAAACAATTAGCAGAGATAATGTATAAAGATGTGAAATATGATATAAATTATTACGAGGAAAAATATAAAAAAAGAGATTTAAAAGAAGGCGCTATTGTTTCAAGATTTGCACCTAGCCCTACTGGATTTGTTCACATGGGAAGTCTTCTTACAGCATTTATATCATGGAAAATGCCACAAGATACTGATGGGGTATTTTATTTACGTATTGAGGATACTGATCAGAAAAGAAGTGTTGAAAATGGAATAAAAGGAATAATTGATGATTTAAAAGATTTTGATATTAACGCAGATGAAGGAATTATTTCAGAAAATTATGAGAAAGGAAATTATGGACCATATATACAGTCAAAAAGATTAGATATATATAATACTTTTGCAAAATATTTAGTTGAAAATGATTATGCATATCCATGCTTTTGTACAGAAAAAGATATTGAAGAAATAAGAAAACAACAAGAAGAAAAAAAAGATAGAATAGGTTATTATGGGAAATATGCTAAATGTAGATGTATGGATAATGAAGAAAGAGCAAAAAAGATAAAAGAAGGTATTCCATATACTCTTAGATTAAAATCAACAGGTTGTTTTGATAAAAAAATTATTGTAAATGATTGTGTTAGAGGAAAAATAGAATTTCCAGAAAATGATATTGATCACATTTTAATAAAAAGTGATGGAATACCAGTATATCATTTTGCACATGTTGTAGATGATCATCTAATGAGAACAACGCATGTTTTAAGAGGAGAAGAGTGGATGAGTTCAACACCATTACACATTGAATTATTTAAAAAATTTGGTTTTAAAGTACCAAAATATGCACATTTAGGATTAGTTATGAAAATAGATGAAAATGGTGTAAGAAGAAAATTAAGCAAAAGAAAAGATCCAGAAGCGGCAGTAAGTTATTACCATGAAAAAGGTATACCAAAAGAAGCAGTAAAAATATATTTAATGACAATAGCTAATTCAAATTTTGAAGCATGGTATGATTCTAATAAGGATAAATCAATAGATGAATTTAAATTAGATTTCAAAAAAATAAGTGCCAGTGGAACATTATTTGATATTGAAAAATTAAAAAATATATCAAAAAATTATATAAGCAGACTAAAAGCAACGGATGTATATGCTAATACATTAAACTGGGCAGAAGAGTTTGATAAAAAATTATATAATTTATTAAAAAAATATAAAGAGTATTCTATTAATATCTTAAATATAGAAAGAGAAAAAAAGAAACCTAGAAAAGATTATGCTAGTTATTCAGAAGTAAAAAATAATATTTGGTATATGTATGATGAAATTTTTTATCAAAAAGAAAATATATATAAAAATAATCCATGTAGTAACAATATAAAACAGATTTTAAAAGATTATATTGATAATTATTATGATATAAATGATAATGAAGATGAATGGTATGAAAAAATAAAACAATTATCAGAAAAATATGGATACGCTAGAGAAGTAAAAATATATAATGAAAATAAAGAATTATATCCTGGACATGTTGGAGATATATGTCAGCACATAAGAGTAGCGGTAACATCTCTTACAATGACGCCAAACTTATATGATATATTAAAATTATTAGGAAAAGATAAAATTAAAAAAAGAATAGAATATTATATAAAAAAAGAATTGTAGAACCAATATATACAATTCTTCTTTATCTATTTAATATATAAATCATGGTTGTTAAATATGTAGCAAATAAAATCCATATTAAGTAAATAATATTTAAATATGCTGAAACTTTTATCTTTTTTAAAAATAAATAAATCATGTAAATAACTAATATATCTAATAAAATAATCCAAAAAATAGAAAAAAGACGCCATTTAAAGATAAAAAATATAATAGACCATAAAACATTAACAAAAAGTTGTAAATAATATATAAAAGATTCTTTAGTTAAAATATCTTTATAATTTCTTTTTAAGATAAAATAAGAAATTCCCATTAAAAGATAAATTATACTCCACATAATCGGAAACAATATTTTAGGTGGAGCAAGTGGTGGTTTTTGCAAACTAGTATAACCAATACTACCAGAAATAATAAGTCCTACTAGACTACCAATAATAAGAGGAAAAAATAAATAGAAAGCAGATAACCAAAAATTTTTTTTGCTCATATTAATCATCCTTTACTTATAAAAATAAATTTTAATCTATTTCTAATTTATTTTTATGTAATAGTTGTAAAAATATGATAAAATATATAAAAAAGGAAGTAATTATAATGAAAAATGTAAAAAAAATATTAGAAATACTTAGATATAATTTGAAAACTTTAGTAAGTTTTGAATTATTATATAAACTTTTATCAGGAACAATATTTATACCACTTTTTGTAAATTTATTTAATTTAATAATGAAAGTAACAGGTTACAAATATTTAACAATTGAAAATATATTAAATTTTTTATTAAATCCATTAACATTATTATTAATTATAATATTATTATTACTAATGATGGTATATACAATGTTTGATATAACAACGGTAATAATTATCTTAAACTTTTCATATCAAAAACAGAAAATAAAATTATTAGATGCTATTAAAATATCCTTAAATAAATGTAAAAATATGTTTCATATAAAAAATATTCCTTTGGCAGTCATGGTTTTATTTTTAATACCTTTTCTAAATATAGGTGTGTCATCAAACTTAATTTCTACAATAAAAATACCAGAATTTATATTAGAATTTATAATGAAAAACAATGTTTTATTACCATTATTTATAATAGTAATGATATTATTAACTATATTATTATTAAAATGGCTCTATGCAATTCATTATTTTGTTTTAGAAGATTTATCATTTAAAGAAGCCAGAAAGAAAAGTATTAATCTTGGAAAAAAGAAACATTTAAAAGATTTTATTTACTTAATAATTGTTCAAGCTTTATTATCATTAATATATTTTATTTTTGTTATGTTAGGAATATTGTTAATATATTTAATTAATAAATTATTAGGTAATATAATTATTATTAAAAGTATTATAACTACAATAGTTTGGTTATTTATAGCAATATCTTTTATTGTATTTACATTACTTGGATTACCTATTAGTTATGCTGCAATAAGTATCTTATTTTATTTACATAAAGATAAGAAAAAAGAAAAGATTAATATAATGAAATTAGAAGAAAGTAAGAAAAAAGATAAATCTAATAAAATAATTAAAAGAATTATTTGGGGAGTAAGTTTAGTTGCGGTTGTTTTAAGTACTTTATTTACTTATGGATTATATAAAGGAAAATATAATTTAAATATTGAATATGTTAGAACAATTGAAGTAACTGCACATCGTGGTTCTTCTAAAAATTATCCTGAAAATACAATGCTTGCTTTTAAAATGGCTAAAGAAGAAGGTGCAGATTGGATAGAACTAGATGTTCAAATGACTAAAGATGGAGAAATTGTAGTTAGTCATGATAGTAATTTGAAAAGAGTAACAGGTATAAATAAAAATATATTGGAAACAAATTACGAAGAGATAAAAGATTTGGATGCAGGAAGTTTTCTTGATAAGAAATATAAAGATGAAAGAATACCTCTTCTTAAAGAAGTATTAGAATGGGCTTCTTCAAATGATATATATCTTAATATTGAATTAAAACCTACTGGAAAAGAAAAAGATTTTGAAAAGAAAGTAGTGGATTTGATTTTAGAATATAATTTTGAAGATAATTGTGTTATTACTTCACAAGTATATAGTGTTTTAGAAAATGTTAAAAAATATAGCTTGGATGTAGAAACTGTATATGTTATGAGTATAGCATATGGTAATATTACTAGTTTAAAATATGCAGATAATTTTAGTTTAGAAGAAATGAATGTAAATGAAAAATTAGTAAAAAAGATTCATAATGAGGGTAAAAAAATATATGTTTGGACTATAAATAATGAAAGTAGTATAAAGAAAATGATAGATTTAAAAGTAGATAATATTATAACAGATAATATTATGTTAGCTAAGGATACTATATATTTGAGTAAAACAAGTAATTTGATTAGTGAGTATATAAAATTAATTGAAGATAACTTTTAATCAAATTTTATAAATTTAGTTATTTATTAAAAGAGTGATTATTATATATATATTAATAATTGCTCTTTTTGTATAAATATTAAAGAAAAATAGTAATTTATTTTTTTGATTATGTGTAATTTGTTACTAAATTAAAGTTTAGTCTTTTTCTATCTTTAAAGAATAAATTCCTTTGTTAATCAAAATTTTATAAAATAAGGAAATAAAAAGATTTAAAAAAAAGTGAACGCACCGA
>CANPWS010000077.1 GCA_947584955.1 uncultured Bacilli bacterium
CAAGTAGTATAGATAATATAGGAACGTTAGCAAATTGGGATGTAAGAAAAGTTAAAAAAACAAGTGGAATGTTTTAGGGGGCAAGTAGTTTAAAAAATTTAGATTTAACTAATTGGCAGACCGATTCACTAACAAGCATGTGTGAAATGTTTGAAGATGCAAAAGCATTAACAAGTGTTGGAGATATAAGTGGCTGGAATGTATCTAAAGTAATTGATGCCTATTATATGTTTTATAATGCAAGCAATATAAAAGATTTAGGTAATTTAGGAAAATGGAATACAGAAAATTTTGAAAAATTAAATTCTTTATTTAGAGGTTGCACACATTTAATTAATATAGGAGATATAAGCACATGGAAAATGGGAAAAGTTACTACAATGGCAGATATGTTTAGAGATTGTTCAAGTCTACAAACTATAGGAAATATAAGCACTTGGGACACTAAAAGTGTTACATCTTTAGATAGTGTTTTTAGAGGATGCACAGTATTAAATAACATAGGAAATTTAAATGATTGGAATACTACAAATGTAACAACATTACATGGAATGTTTTATGGAGCAAGTAGTTTAAAATCACTAGATTTAAGTAAATGGGATACATACAATGTAACAGATATGAGTGAAACATTTAGAAATACCCATTTTGATAAATTAGATATAAGTGGATGGAATACAACTAATGTAACAACATTTGAACAAATGTTTAAAGAAGCGGATTTACCAAATGTAGCTTTAAATCTAAAAAATACAACTATACCAGTAATAACAGAAATGTTTCAAGGTTCAACAGGAGGTATAACAATAAATTATATTCAGAGTCTATCATCTGTTGCTGAAGAATTAAGAAATCAAAATACAGATGTAGTAACTCTAGGTAGTATTATATCTTAAAAAGAATATTAAATCAGATATTCTTTTTTTATCAAATAGTAATAAATTTAAAAAAAAGAAGAAATTAAAATTTTTAGTAAAATAACTACATAAATTAAGAAATATATGGTATAATTTACTTATATTGAGGTGAATTATGAGCGACATTAAAAATAAAAGTATTACTAGCAGAGATGAAGACTTTGCAAAATGGTATACAGATGTTGTAACAGCAGCTAAACTAGCCAGTTATTCTTCCGTAAAAGGATGCTTAGTAATAGAACCAAATGGTTATGCAATATGGGAAAAAATGCAAAGTGTATTAGATAAAAAATTTAAAGAAACAGGACATAAAAATATTTATATGCCACTTCTTATTCCAGAAGATTTAATGAACAAAGAAAGTGATTTAATAAACGGATTTGCCCCAGAAGTTGCCTGGGTTACCATGGGTGGAAGTAAAGAGTTAGAAAAAAGAATGTGCATAAGACCAACCTCAGAGACATTATTTTCTGATTATTATGCTAGCGTAGTATCTTCATATCGAGATCTTCCACTAAAATATAATCAGTGGTGTAGTGTAATGAGATGGGAAAAAGAGACAAGACCTTTTTTAAGAAGTAGAGAGTTTTTATGGCAAGAAGGACATACTGTTCATGAAACAAAAGAAGAAGCAGAAAAAGAAGTACTTAATATGCTTAATATATATAATAACTTTTTCCATGAATACTTAGCAATACCATCAATTGTAGGTAAAAAGACAGAAAAAGAAAAATTTGCAGGAGCAGATTATACTTATACAATAGAAGCACTTATGTATAATGGAGTATGCCTTCAATCAGGAACTAGTCATTATTTTGGACAAAGATTTTCCAAAGCTTATGATATAAAATTTTCAAATAGAGAAAATAAATTAGAATATGCATATCAAACATCATGGGGGGTAAGTACTAGAATGATTGGAGCATTAATAATGGTACATTCTGATGATTATGGATTAGTACTTCCTCCAAAAATAGCACCAAGACAAGTAGTTATTATACCAATAAAAGATACCCCAGAAGTAAATAAAAAAGCCGAAGAAATAAAAGAAAAATTAAACAAAGTAGGTATTACTACATACATAGATAATACATCTAAATCAGCAGGGTATAAATTTGCTGAAGCAGAAGTTAATGGAATACCAATTAGAATTGATATAGGACCAAAAGATTTAGAAGAAAATAAATTAACATTATCAAGAAGAGATACAAGAGAAAAAATTATAATATCATTAAATGACGATATTACTAAAGAAGTAGAAAACTTACTTGAAAATATTCAAAATAATCTATATAAGCAAGCCTTAGATAGAAGAAATAAAATGACATATGTAGCACATGATTTAAAAGAATTTGAAGAAATAATTAACAAAAATTTAGGATTTGTTAAAGCAATGTGGTGTGGAAAAGAAGAATGTGAAAATAAAATAAAAGAAATAAGAGGAACTAAATCAAGATGTATTCCTTTTGAAAGTGAACATATATCAGATAAATGTGTAGTATGTGGTGAAAAAGCCAAAGAAATGGTAATATGGGGAGTACAATATTAAATATACCTTGAAAAATAAGTAAAATAAATATATAATTATAAAGGAGGCAGAAATTATGGAGACAGCAGTATTAATTGTTTCAGTATTATTAATAGCAATCGTACTTTTACAAAGTGGAAAAGCCGAAGCTGCATCACAAATAATACAAGGTGGAAACTCAGACTTGTTTTCAAATAGAAAAGAAAGAGGAGTAGAACTTTTTATAAGTAGACTTACATTCGCATTAGGATTAGCATTTTTCTTATTATGCTTATCAATATCAATTTGGGCTTAGAAATAAGTCCTTTTCTAATAAATATATTTAATTTATAAATAAAAAGAGGTGTAAAAAATGGAAGAGCAAATAATAAAAATATTAGAAAGAAAAGATAAACCATCACTTTCTATAATAGAAATAAATGATTATCTTAATTTAAAGACAACAAATGAATATCAAGTATTACAAAATATTTTAGATAAAATGTGTGAAGAAGGAATTATATATTATAGTGATAAAAAGAAAAAATATTTATTATTAGAAAATTCTCATTTAATAAAAGGAAAACTTTTAATGTATGAAAAAGGTTTTGGATTTGTAGAAATAAATAAAGATAGTAAAGATGTTTATATAAGTGAAGAAAATATAAATGGTGGAAGAAATAATGATATAGTTCTAATAGAATTAATAAATAAAAGTATTGATAGACCAGAAGGAAAAATTATAAAAATAATAAAACGAGATTATTCACCATTAGTAGGAGAAGTATTTATAAAAGATAATAATTATTATGTAAAACCAGATAAAAAAGGACCAGATATTTTTATACCAAAAGAATATATTAACGGAGCAGTCGAAGGACATAAAGTAGTAGTAAATCCTTTAAAAGATGGTAATTATGTTGGTGAAATAAAAGAAATAATAGGACATAAAAATGATGTTGGAGTAGATATATTATCATTTGTTTATGATTATGGTTTTAGACCACAATTTCCAAATGAAGTCATAAAAGAATTAGAAGAAATACCACTAGAATTATCTGAAGAAATGATAAATGAAGCTTTGGAAGAAGGCTTCGTTGATTTAAGAGATGAAGAAATTTTTACAATAGATGGAGATGATACTAAAGATATAGATGATGCAATATCAATAAAAGAAAATTCAGATGGAAGTTTTATTTTAGGAGTTCATATTGCAGATGTATCAAGATATATAAAAGAAAAAAGTGCTTTAGATGAAGAAGCTTATTATAGATCTACTAGTGTCTATTTAGTAGATAGAGTAGTACCAATGTTTCCACATAAAATATCTAATGGTATATGTTCATTAAATCCAAATGCAGATAGATTTGCTTTTTCTTGTGTTATGAAAGTAAACCAAAAAGGTGAGGTAGAAGACTATAAAATATTTGAAAGTATTATAAGAAGTAGAATACAAATGACATATAATAAAGTAAATGAAATATTAGAGGAAAATAAAATTCCCGAAGGATATGAAAATTATGCAAATAGTTTAAGAATAATGAACAAATTATCAAATATTTTAAGAAAAAAAATGATAGCTAGGGGATATATGGAATTTGACTCCAAAGAAGCAAAAATATTAGTAGATGAAAATTGTCATCCATATAAAATTGAATTAAGAAGTCAAAAAACAGGAGAAAAATTAATAGAAAACTTTATGATTTTAGCAAATGAAACTGTATCATCACACTTATATTATCAAGATTTACCATCTATATATCGTGTTCATGATAAACCAGATCAAGAAAAAATAAGTTCATTTTTAAATTTTCTATCACTTCGTGGTTATGTTGTAAATGGAAAAAATAAAATAGTAACAGCAAAAGATTTACAAAATATTTTAAAACAATTAAAAGATAAAGCTGATTCTAAAGTATTAAATGATATAGCAATAAGAAGTCAAGCTAAGGCTAAATATTCAAACGAAAATATAGGACACTTTGGTTTAGGAAGTAAGTGTTATGCTCATTTTACATCACCAATAAGAAGATACCCAGACTTAGTTTTACATAGATTACTTAAAGATTATGCTAAAAATTATAGTAATAAAGTAATAGAAAAATGGGAAATGGAATTACCTGCAATATGCATTCAAACATCACAAAAAGAATTAGATTCAGTAAACTGTGAAAGAGATGTAGAAAAAATGAAAAAAGCAGAGTATATGGAAGATCATATAGGAGAGATATATAACGGTGTTATAAGTGGTGTTACACCATTTGGTATATTTGTAGAACTTCCAAATACTGTCGAAGGTCTAATAAAATTAGAAGATATATCTAGTGATTATTTCGTTTATGATGAATCAGGATATATGGTATATGGAAAAAGAACAAATAAAAGATATATGCTTGGTGATGAAATAACAGTCAAAGTAGTCGGAGCAAGTAAAGAAGCAAGTACTGTTGATTTTGTTTTAGCAGATGAAAAAAATAATAATTATAATCTAAGAAATGCAGAAATAAATAATAATTATAAAAAAAAGAAAATAAAATCAAAAAGACATAAAAATTAAAAAAATAAAAAGGTGAAAAAATGAAAAGAAGAATAAAAAAAAATAAAATATCTCCTATAAAAATATTAGGAATATTACTTTTAATTATTATTATAATATTAGGTATTGTTTTTCTAATTTTCAAAATAATAGATAAAGAAGAAGATAATACAGTAAATGAAGAAATAATTGCGAGTGATAAAAGCGATGATAAAACAGAAAAGAAAGAAGAATATGAATTATCACTGATAATGGTCGGAGATATGCTTATTCATGATTCACTATATAAAGAAGCTAATAAAAATGCTTCCTATAACGGATATGATTTTAAACCGATGTTAACTTATATAAAAGATATTGTAAAAAATTATGATTTAGCTTATTACAATCAAGAAACAATACTAGGAGGAAGTAAACTAGGATTATCTAGTTACCCAGCATTTAATTCACCATATGAAGTTGGAGATGCAATGATAGATGCAGGATTTAATTTAGTAAGTTTAGCAACTAATCATACATTAGATAAAGGAATCAAAGGTATAGAAAGTTCTTTAGATTATTGGAGTAATAAAGATGTTTATACTTCTGGTAGTTATAAAACTATGGAAGAAAGAAATAATACAGTAATAAAAGAAAAAAATAATATAACATATGCTCTTTTAAATTATACTTATGGAACAAACGGAATAAAAAGACCTGATTCATATACATCATACGTAAATATTTGGGATATGTCAGATAAATCACAATATGAACAGTATAAAACAGTTGTAAAAGAAGATATAGAACGTATTTCTGATAAGGTAGATGTACTTATGGTAGCAATGCATTTTGGAGAAGAATATAATACTGATGTAACTTGGTATCAAGAAGATGCTGCTAAATATTTAGCTTCACTTGGAGTAGATATAATAATAGGAACACATCCACATGTAATAGGACCAATAACTTATATTGATGATACTTTAGTAATATACTCATTAGGAAACTTTTTATCAGCACATGAAGTTGTTAATATGGCAAACAGAATCGGATTAATGACATCAGTTACTATAAAAAAAGAAGT
>CANPWS010000078.1 GCA_947584955.1 uncultured Bacilli bacterium
AGTATAAAAATCAAAAAAATAAAAAATTTATAAAGTTTTGTATAGAAAATACTTGACTTTATTATGAGAGGAAATAATTATGAAAAATAATACAAAAAATATCTTAAAAAAAGAAATAAGAGAAATGTTTAGAGATAAAAAATCATTAGCTATGATGTTAATTATTCCTTTTTTAATTCCTTTTATAATAATAGGAATGTCGGCTTTATTAAATCAAAATGAAACTGATTTAACAAAAAAATATAATAAAATAGGATTTGCATATAATATTACTCCTGTAGAAAATGAAATTATTAATGAATTAGGAATTAGTGCTTTTTATGATTCTGAAGAAGCATTAAAAGAAAAATATGAAAAAGGAGAAATAGACGTATATATAACTAAAAATAAAAATACTTATATTATAAATCAAACTAGTTCAGAAAATTCCGCTTATGCATCAGCTTTAGCAGAATCATATTTTAATACTTATAAAGAATATTTACAAAAAACATATCTGGAAAAACATCAAATTAACAGTAATGATGTTATGAATATAATAACTTTAAATAAAAAAGTAAGTCAAAAAGATAATTTTTACAAAAAATATATAACAATTTTTTCATTTATGTTTATCATAATGGCAATAACAGTATCTGCAACATATCCCGCAACTGATACAACAGCAGGAGAAAAAGAAAGAGGAACGCTGGAAACATTACTAACATTTCCTGTAAAGAGCAAAGATATAATAATAGTAAAATTTTTAGCAGTTTCTATATCATCAATAATAACAGGTATAATTAGTTTAATTTTAATGATATTATCACTGTATATTGTAAGTAATACATTTACAATATTTAAAGAAGATAATATTATGCTATCAATAGGAAGCTTTATATATATACTGTTAGTAATAATAAGTTATTCATTTACAATAAGTGGATTGTGTATAGCAATAGCAAGTAAATGTAAAACATTTAAAGAAGCTCAAAGTGCTTTAACACCACTTACTTTTATATCATTTTTTCCAGGAATGATAGCATATATGGTAAATGTTAAAACAACAGCTTTATTATCATTAATTCCATTTCTAAATACAACATTATTATTTACAGATATTACTAATAATCAAATTAATTACTTAAATATTATTTTAATGTTTGTATCTACAATAATATTAATAGTAATAGTACTTTATGTAATAATAAAGCAATATAAAAATGAAAAAGTATTATTTACTAATTAAAATAATAAATAAAATTATAAATTTATGTAATTTTAAGTTATAATTATATATGAAAGAAATAAGTTAGGAGAAAATTATGGAAAAAAGAAAAAAAGAAATAGTTAGAATGCTATTAAATCAAAATTTAGATGAAAAAGATGAAGAAGAAATAATAGATTTATTAATAAATAATTCAATTACAGTAGATGTCGATAAAGAAAATGATTCAAAAATGACAATGGGAGATAAAATAGCTGATAAAATATCAGCAGTTGTTGGTAGTTGGACTTTTATAATAGTTTTTAGTGTATTTTTAATATTATGGATGATTTTTAATGGAATTATTTTAGCAAGTGATGCAGTGGATCCATACCCATTTATTTTATTAAATTTAGTGCTATCATGTATTGCAGCATTACAGGCTCCAATAATAATGATGAGTCAAAATAGAGAAGCTAAAAAAGATACAATTAGAAATAAAAATGATTATCGAACTGATTTAAAAAGTGAATTAATATTAGAACAGTTATATGATCACTTAGAAAAAGTTTTACAAAATCAAAATAAAATTTTATCTTATTTAAAAAAAATAGATGAAGAAGATGAAGAATTAGAAGAAAAAAATAAAATAAAATTATTAAATAAAAAAGAAAATTAAATAAGTAAAAGGAGATATGATTTTGAAAAAAGAAAAAATTAAAAAGTATGATGTTATTTTTGGATTAATTGAGTCAAATACTAAATTTATAGAATATTTTATAGGAAATTTATATTTAATTTTATTAACTAATCTAACTGAAAATTCTATTTATTTAGCTAATGTAATGTTTAGATCAAGATGTATAAATAGTTTACATATTAGTAATTTAACAGTATAATAAATTTAAATATTAATAGGTAGTGATTAAGATAATATTAAATGTAAGTGGAAGAACTGATATAGTAGCGTTTTATACACCATGGTTCATAAATAGATATAAAGAAGGATTTGTAGATGTAAGAAATCCATTTAATCAAAAATTAGTAAATAGAATTTATTTTAAAGATGTAGATGCGATAATGTTTTGTAGTAAAAATCCTATACCAATATTAAAATACTTAAAAGAAATAGAAAAACCAATTATATTCCATGTAACAATAACACCTTATAAAGAAGATATAGAACCAAACGTTCCATCAAAAAAAGAAATAATAAATAGCGTAAAAAAACTATCAGAAATAGTAGGAATTGATAATCTTTTTATTAGATATGATCCAATATTTTTAAGTAGTAAATATAATATAGAATATCATAAAAAAGCTTTTGAAAGATTATGTAGTTTACTAAATGGATATGTAACTAATATTATAGTATCATTTATAGATGATTATAAAAATGTACGTAAAAATAAAAAAATTCTAGATTTAAGAGAATTTAAAGAAGAAGATTACAGAGAAATAGGAATAAGTTTTAGTAGTATCGCTAAAAAATATAAAATGACAGTGCAAACGTGTTTTGAAGATAGAAATTTAAGTGAATATGGCTTTACAATAGGAGATTGCTTATCACATGAATTAGCTTATAAATTAACAGGAAAAAGTTACAAAAATTGGAATGCTAGAAAACTAAAAAAATGTAATTGTGTCCAAATGGTTGACATAGGTCAATATAATTCATGTAAACATCTTTGTAAATATTGTTATGCCAATTATGATGAGAAAAACGTTGATAAAAATTATTATAATCACGATACAAAATCTTCTCTTCTTATAGGAAAATTACAAAGTGATGATATAATTAAAGTTAGGATGCAATAATTAATAAAAGGAGGATGCATGAAAAAAATATTAATTATTTTATTAATTTTTACTATCTCCGTTGGTTGTAGTAAAGATAATTCAGAAAAAAATACTCAAAAAGAAAGTTTTTATTTAGGAACAACAATAGATGATGGAAGAGTAATATTATTTACTTTAAACATTCCATATAAAAATACTAGTTTAGATAATGCATTTGTAAATAATGAAATAACAATCGAAGAATTTGTGAGTAAATTAAAAACATATGAAACTCTAAGAGATGGTGGATCTAAAATATATTATTATGATAAATCACAAAAAGAATTTGGAAAAGAAAGTTTTTATGTAATAAATTGTAATAGTGTAGATAATATCAAAAATGTATATATTGCTAAAAATGTAGAGAATCTTTATGATAAATGCATTTTAAAAATTGATGATTTAGAAAATGTATCAATGACTATAAAAGAAGGTAGTTTAACAACTACGGAAGCTACAATAATAATAACAGATAATAGTAATAGAAAAAATATTTATGGAAATTGGTTTAAAATTCAGAAAAAAGAAAATAATAATTGGATAGATTTAAAACCAAAAAATGATATGCTTTTTACTAGTATAGGATATACTGTAGATGAAAATAATAAATTAGAATTAAAAATTAATTGGGAATTATCTTATGGTGAATTAGAAAATGGTGAATATAGAATTTTAAAAAATACATCAGAATCAGGCGAAGGAACAGATCATTACATAACTGCAGAATTTACAATATAAATATTATAATAATTTTATTTAATTAAATTAATTTTAGTTATTTTATAAGCTATTTAATAGTAGAAAAATTATTCCCTCATATTAGATTTTGATAAAAAAATACGTAAACAAGAGGTAGTAAAATGAATATAGAAAACGAAATATTTAAAAAAAGTGTAATAAATTATGGTAAATTAATAGAATATGGTTTTAAAAAAGAAAATAATGAATATAAAATATCAAAAAACATATTAAATGACTCTTTTAGTATTAATATTGAAATATCAGAATTAGGAGTAATCAAAGTAAAAATATATGACTTAGCTTTTAATGAAGAATATGTTAATTATAAAATAGAAAAGCAAAATGGAGAATTTGTTAATAAAGTTCGGGAAGAATTAAAAAAATTTTTGCTAGATATTAAAAAAAATTGTACTACTACAAATTATTTTATTACTAATCAAGCTAATAGAATAACAAAATTAATTATTCAAAAGTATAATAATCTTCCAGAATTTCCATGGGATAATTTATCTGGAAGTGGAATATTTAGAAATCCTGATAATAAAAAATGGTATGCTCTTATAATGAATATTAATAAAAATAAACTTGATACTTTAGAAGATAAGGAAGTAGAAATATTAAATGTAAAATTAGAACCATCTGAAATAAAAAAATTACTTAAAATAAAAGGCTTTTACAAAGCATATCATATGAATAAAGAAAACTGGATTACTATTATATTAGATAATACTGTAAGTGATAGTAAAATAATGGAATGTATAGAAAAAAGTCATAATTTTACAATAAAAAAATAAAAAGTATTAATAGCATTTATTAAAATATCTTAATAAATAGTAAAAAATATATAAATTATAATAAATAAAAAAAGAAAGGTGAGAAAATTTATGAAAAAAAATATTAAAACAACTGAAGCAATATTTCCAATGCCAGTATTAATGATTGCAACTTATAATGAAGATGGAAGTATTAATGTTATGAATGCAGCATGGGGAACAATGTTAGAGAAAAATCTAATTTTGTTAAATTTATCTGAAAATCATAAGACAACTAAAAATATTAAAGAAAGAAAGGCATTTACTGTAAGTATTGCAGATGCTAATCATGTAAAAGAAGCTGATTACTTTGGAATTGTATCTGGTAATAATACATCAAATAAATTTGAAAATAGTAAATTAAGTGCTATAAAATCTTCAAATGTAGATGCACCAATTATTAATGAATTTCCTATTTGTTTAGAATGTGAATTCATAAAATGCCAAAGTGATGAATATAGCTATGGAGTAATTGGTAAAGTAATAAATGTTTTAGCTGAAGAAAATATATTGACAGAAAATCAGGTTGATATTACTAAATTAAATGCAATAGCATTTGATCCATATACTCATGGTTATTATAAAGTAACTGAAAGAGTAGGAAATGCTTTTAAAGATGGCTTAGAATTAAAAAAATAAATAAAATTTAGATTGTTTCTTATCAAAAGGTACAATCTTTTTATTATACATAATATATTAAAAATAATGTATAATTTAAAAATAAAAAATATTACTTGAATAATAAGTTATAGTATGTTAAAATTAATATAGATATAAAGATAGAAAGAAGGTGCCTCTCTCATGAAAAATATGATAATTAACACACATACATTTGTATGCAATGGGGGGGGGCGTTTAAGTTAAGTTTTTATCGAAAATATAAGGAAAACAACTATAGAGAAAATATCTATTTAATTAGATATTCTTTTCTATAACTTTTTTTCATATAAGGAGTTAAGGAAATTGGTTAATAAATAAAGTTTAAAAAAAGAAAGGAAATAAAAAGATGAAGTTATTGATTGAAAACTTAAAAACTCATAAATCATTAGTAATTAGCATCTTTTCAATAGCGATGTTTATAATAATTGCAGGATATACTTATGCTTTTTTTAATGCAAGAGCAACTAACGAAGAAGTAATTGCTGGAGTAGCAGCGACTAAAGATTTAGAAGTAACAGTAAATAAATTATCACCTAATAATGATAAAGGATTAATACCTCAGTTAGATGTAGCTATTATAAATGCAATAATAGGAAGAAAATCATCTTGCGTTGATGATTTAGAAAATAATGTTTGTAGTGTCTTTGAAATATTAGTAAATAATAAAAGTAATTATGCAGTAAAATTAGATGGAATAGTTAAGCTTAATATTGGAAATAATATTAATTTAAAATGGGCAAGAATATCAGAAATTACAAAGCCAACTTTACTATCTACTG